>NZ_CP066020.1:300000-453477 GCF_016127575.1 Cupriavidus necator | reverse complement strand
TTGATATTATCCATGTGCCCTACAAGGGCGCGGCACCGGCCGTGGCCGACTTGGTTGCCGGCCAGGTAACCATGATGGTGGATAATCTCCCCAGCTCCCTGCCTCATATCCAGTCGGGCAAATTGCGGGCACTGGCCGTGACCAGCGCGAGCCGCGTCCCCGAGCTGCCAGACGTGCCTACCATGAAGGAGGCCGGTTTGGAGGACTTTCAGGTGACTGCGTGGTTTGGCCTGATGGCTCCGGCAGGCACGCCTTCGGCCGTGATCGACAGGCTGCAGAGGACCGTGGCTATCATCCTCGCCGAGCCCGAGGTCAAATCACGCCTGGCTGATTTTGGCGGCGTGCCCGGCGGCGATACGCCCACGCATTTCGGAAATTTCATCAAGAGCGAGCGCGAGCGTTGGGCACGCGTGGTCAAGGACACCGGCATTCCGCTGGAATAAGCCTGCAACCGACTGCTGAGCCTCTTTTGAGAGAGAGACATAAGCGACAAAACTGCATACCTGGCTCACCGTGAGATCCGCAACAAGCCGGCAGCTTGCAACGCGAAGCTCGAACGTGACCAACGTCGATTCGAAGCTGGCCGCCCCTTCAGCTGGCTAAACCTTTGCTCCAGTGATCGGGGGCTTAGCTCCTCCCGCTTGCTTTTGGGCTCGCGAGGCCCATTTGGGCAGCGTCTCGCCGCATCGGCACCTCCAACGCAGCTACAAACTCGCCGCGATGAACGAGCACGCTTCGCGCTGTTCAGGCTTCAGCTGCCCCTTTTTGCCCAGACTCGAAGCATAGCAGCTGCCAGCTGGGCCTTGCACTCGCGGGGGCTATGCGCCTGTTCGCATCAAGTCTTTCTCCCAAGGCAAGCCCTGCTCGAATCTGGATTTCAGAAAGTCAATAAATGCTCGCAACTGCGGCGGCGTGTATCGGTTAGGGAGCGTGATCGCATACAGTGTGCTGCCAGGCGAACGGGTTAGCCTATATTCGTTTAGGACGGTTTCCAGCCTACCGCTTTGCAGATGTTCTACTGCGACATACGAAGGCAGCAAGCCAATGCCGAGCTTTGCCGCAGCCATTTCGCCAAGGAAACCATAGTCCGAGCACTCCAAATGCGGTTGGATGGAAACCCTGTGCACGAGGTCACTGCCTTCTCGCACATATTCCAGCCCCACACGTGTGCGCACGCCAAGGCAGGTATGAGACGCCAAATCTTCCGGCGTGACCGGTCGACCATGCCGCTCCAAATACTCGGGATTCGCGCATAGCATCCATTCGATCGGCCCGAGGGCACGCGCCACACAATGTTCTCCGGGGTCATTGGTGACCCGCAAAGCCAGGTCGAGATCATTTTCCATCAGGTCCACGGCACCGCCTTTGAAGCTCACCGACAGCGATACCTTGGGATACAGATTGCAGAACTCGGCGAACATAGCGGTCAAGTACAGTCGGCCGACCGCCGGTGGACAACTCACACGCAATGGACCGCGGATGGAAGTGCCGAAGGTGTGCAGTAGTTCGTCCGCGCGCTCTACCTCGGCGCGGATGACGGCGCATTGCGCGTAAAACGCCTCGCCTATTTCCGTCAGACTCATGCGGCGCGTGCTCCGCCGTACGAGCTGCGCCTCCACATCGCGCTCCAGCTTACGGATGCGCCGGCTGACATTGGAGCGGTCAATGCCAAGCTTGAGCGAAGCATTCATGAAGCTGCCAGATTCCACAACCGTGGCGAAAAACAAGTAAGCGTCGAGTTCCATGGTTTGAGCAGCGATTGGTGCGCTGCGCGCAACGCACCTGTGCGCAAGCGCAGGCTTACGTGCCTGAAAAGTGGATGCAATACTCTCCCAAAGCCCGATTTGCTTGTTAAAAAGGCGGAGGAGACATGAAGCGGATCATACCCGCGCTACTGCTTTGTAGTGCGACAATCGCAACGAATGCGCAGGCCGAGTATCCCGTCAGGCCCATCACGCTAGTGGTGCCTTTTCCCGCCGGCGCAACGACGGATACAGTGGCCCGCGTGGTCGGCCAGGCGGCATCGGCCCAGCTTGGCCAGCCCATCGTGATCGACAACAAGCCAGGCGCGGAAGGGCAAGTGGCCGCGCAGGAGGTGGCCCGAGCGACACCGGACGGCTACCGTTTGCTGCTCGCCACGTCGGGCAACCTGTCGTTGGTGCCGGCGTTGCGCAAGAAGCCGCCCTACGACGTGCTGACCGATTTCACGCCCATCGCCGATGTCGGTCGCTTCGGCTTTTTCCTGTACGTGAACCCTGCCGTCCCGGCCAGCAACCTGAACGAGTTCCTCGCCTACGCCAAGGCCAATCCCGGCAAGCTGAGTTACGGCACCGGCAACAACACCGGCGTGGTCGCGTTCTCGCACTTCAAGACACTCACAGGCATCGAGCTGACCCAGGTGCCCTACAAGGGCGAGCCGCCGGCCATGCTGGATCTGATCGCCGGCCGCACCCAGGCCATGATCGGTACGACCATCGGCGCGTCCTATCTGCGCGAGGGCAAACTGCGCGCACTGGTCTCCATCAATGCCCAGCGAAACAGCCTACTTCCCGATGTGCCGACGCTGCGCGAGGCAGGCATGCAGGATTTGGAGATCATGCCGTGGGCGGGTCTGGTCGGGCCGGCGGGCATGCCCAAGGACGTCGTGGCCCGTCTAAACCAGGCATTCGTTGCCGCGATGAACAATCCGAAGGTACGCGAACAGATGGACCGGCTGGGCTTTCCGTTGACGCCTTCTTCACCTGAAGCGTTCGGTCGTCTGATCAAACACCAACTGGCGGTCCATGGCCGCCTGGTGAAGGACGCCGGGCTGCAGCCAGAATAACTGCACGTACCGCAAAGGAGAGAGTTGATGGTAGCCTCACTGCAATATGGCGAAGCCCGGTTCGACGGCGCTGAGATCGAACGCCGCGCCGCGCAGGTTGCCGGCGGCCTGGCTGCCCTGGGCGTGGGAGAGGACGATGTCGTGGCCATCGTGCTTCGCAACGCGCCCGCGCTGTTCGAGATCACGCTGGCATGCAACCGCGTCGGCGCGTATCACTGTCCGGTGGACTGGCGGTTCACCGTGGATGAGCTGGGCTATATCCTGCAGGACAGCGGTGCCTGTGTCCTGTTCATCGAGGCGGACCTGTTAGCAACATTGCGTGCCGCGATCCCGGAAGGGGTGCGCGTACTGGCGGTCACGCCAGAACCGTTGGCCTTGCAGGCTTATCCCACTTCGCGCGTTACCGGCGAAGTGCCGGCAGACGTCCTTCGCTATGAAGCATGGCGCAGCGCACAGGCGGCGTACAGCGGTCCGTCGCACCGGCCGCGCGGACGCTTCGCCTATACCTCCGGCACTACTGGACGTCCAAAAGGCGTGCGGCGCCTCGCGCAGGGCCTGCATCCAGAGCAGCCGCGCCTGCTGCGCGATACCGTCAAGGCCGTGTTCGATTTTTCCGCGGATGCGCGCGTGTACCTGTCCGCGCCGCTGTATCACGGCGCCCCCAATCTCTACGGTATGCAGGCCATGCTGGCGACCGGGCTGGTCGTGCTGGATCCCCGCTTCGATGCCGAAGCCACGCTGCGCGCCATCGAGCGCCATCGCATCACGCACCTGTACCTGGTGCCCACCATGTGCGTACGCCTGCTGGCGTTGCCGCAACACGTACGCAACCGCTACGACCTGTCGTCCGTGCGCTTCGTCGCCTGTACAGGCGCGCCCTTTGCCGTTGCCATCAAGCAGGCCATGATCAATTGGTGGGGGCCAGTGATCAACGAATCGTATGCGTGCAGCGAAATGGGCATGATCACCGTGATTTCGTCCGCGGACGCCATCCGCAAGCCCGGGTCGGTCGGCCGGCCTGTGAGCGAGGCCGAGGTGCGCATCTACAGCGACGCGGGCTGCCGCCTCGGCACAGGAGGGGTTGGCAACATCCATGTGCGCCAGCCTGCTTATGCGGACTTTACCTACCACAATCGCCCTGAGGCGCGCGCCGCGATGGATTGCGAAGGACTGGCGTGCGTAGGCGACATGGGCTACGTGGATGCCGACGGCTTCCTGTTCATCTGCGACCGCAAGGCCGATATGGTGATCTCCGGCGGTGTGAACATCTACCCGGCCGAAATCGAAGACGCGCTGTCCGGCATGCCGGGCGTGGCGGACTGCGCGGCGTTTGGCGTGCCCCACGAAGAGTTTGGCGAAATGGTCGTGGCAGTAGTACAGCCCTCTGACGGCACGGGATTGGATCCGGAGGAAATGCGTGCGTGGCTGAAAGACCGGCTCGCCGCTTACAAGGTGCCGAAGGTGATCGAACTGCGCACCGAACTGCCGCGCCAGGAAAGCGGAAAGATACACAAGCGCAAGCTGCGCGATGGCTACTGGCAGCATGCCGGGCGCAGGATCTGAACAAGCGGCAGCAAGTGTATGGATGAACAACAATCAACACGCTGCGAATGCAGCAATATGGTATGGGAGGCCGCATGAAGACGAATCTGTGGAGCCTGATCGACGCGCACCTGGCAGAGCACCCGGATGCGGTCGCATTCATAGAGGGTGAGCGCGCCATCACCCATGCAGAGTTCGATCAGCTGTGCCGTCGCACAGTCGCCTGGTTGGACGCCCAGGGTATCGGCAAGGGAGACCGGGTAGGTGTGTGGCTCGTCAATCGCATCGAATGGCTGGCGCTGTTCTTTGCCCTGGCGCGCGTCGGCGCGACGCTGGTGTCGGTCAACACGCGCTATCGTAGTGAAGAGGTGAGCTACCTCATCGAAAAGAGCGGCGCCCGCCTGCTGGTGCTGCAACCGGGCTTCCGAAAGATCGACTTCTCCCGGATTCTCGATGCCATGGATCCCGCCTCGCTGCCCACGCTGCAAGCCATCGCGGTGGTGGATGCCAGTCCGGCAACGCCCGCCCGTCTGTTAGGCCGCCCGGTGGTGCCTTTCGATTTGCATCTGCGCGAGCCGGTGCAAGGGCTGGATGAATCCGATCCCAATGCCTGCGCCATTTTGTTCACGACCTCGGGTACCACCAAAGGCCCCAAGCTGGTGATGCACCCCCAACGCACGCTCGTCGATCATGCCTGGCGTTGTGCAGACGCTTATGGCATGGATGCGGATGGTGCGGTCATGCTGGCCATGCTGCCGTTCTGCGGCGTATTCGGGCTGAATGGCGTGCTGGCGGCGTTCGCGGGGGGCGCGCCCGTGGTACTGCTCGAGACGTTTGAGGGGCCTCAGGCCGCCAGGCTGCTGGCTGACCAGCGTGTCACGCACACATTCGGCAGCGATGAGATGTATCGCCGCATCCTGGACACGGCACCGGCGGACCGGCCATTTCCGGCCGCGCGGCTATTCGGCTTCGGTGCATTTACTTCAAGCTTCTCCGAATATGCCAGCGAGGCTTGCGTACGGGGCATTCCACTCGCAGGGCTGTACGGATCGAGCGAAGTCCTCGCATTGTTTTCCTGCCAGCCGATGACGCTGCCGGCGCAGGCGCGCATCGAAGGAGGCGGCCTCCCGGTGGCACGGGGCGAGGCCACCGTGCGCATCCGTGATGTCCAGACGGGGGCGTTGCTGCCAGCTGGACAGTCCGGCGAGATTGAGATCAGCGCACCGAGCTTGTTCCTGGGGTATGACCACGATCAGGACGCCACCGCTGAAGCGATACGTCCCGACGGCTTTTTCCGAACCGGCGACCTTGGCCATCTACGCGCCGACGGCACTTTCGTGTATGAAACGCGCATGGGCGATGCGATTCGCCTGGGCGGGTTCCTGGTCAACCCGGTCGAAATCGAGGCCGTGCTCAAGCGCTTCGAGGGTGTCGCCGATGCGCAAGTGGTCGCCGTGGAAATCGATGGGCAGACCCGCGTGGTCGCTTTTCTGATCCTCACCGACGGTACCCGGCTAGCCGAGGCCGATGTCATGGCCCAGATGCGCGCCCAAGTGGCGCCGTTCAAAGTGCCCGCGCGTGTCTGGTTCGTCGATGCCTATCCGGTCACGCTGAGCTCCAACGGCGTGAAGACCCAGCGCAACAGGCTGCGCGACCTGGCACTGGCGCGGCTGGCGGAACCTGTCCCGGCCGCCGGCGCGTGAACCCCTTCCGGAAAAATTTCATGCCGACTACGCTTTATTTCGAGGATTTCCTTCGCGGGCAGGTGTTCGAGAGCACTGGCCGCACCATCACCGAGACCGACCTGACGATGTTCTCAATGCTGTCTGGAGACTGGAATCCGATCCATGCCGACGCGGAATTCGCCAGGGGCACGCGCTTCGGACAACGTGTGGTCCACGGTGCGCTAGGCATCGCACTGGCCACCGGCATGCTGCATCAGCTCGGAGTCTTTGACAAATCAGCCGTGGCCATGATGTCGCTGCAGAACTGGACCTTCGCGGCCCCGATTTTCGTTGGCCAGACGCTGCGGCTCAGAATGGAGATCCTAGAAACAGAGGCCGGCACCAGCAAGCGCGTAGGGCGCGTGAACCGGCGACTGCAGTTAATCGACCAGACCGGTGGCGTGATCCAGGACGGCACGACCGACGTGCTGGTGCTCAAGCGCGACGCCCAGGCAGCCTGAGCGCGCGCCACATCGCCGCTCTCCCCTTGATCCGTTTCAGCGGGGTATCCGATCGCAGAATCGGGGCCCCTGTCCGCGACCGCCCGTGCGGTGGCGCATTGCAACCCCAGACGAACACCAGGAGACACCATGCAATCCCTTATCAGACTGACCGGCATGCTGGTCGCCCTAACGGTTGCCGGCACCGCAGCGGCACAGAGCTTCCCGAGCAAGCCGGTGACCATCGTCGTGCCGTACTCGGCCGGCGGGCCGGTGGACAGCTTCGTGCGAGGGCTCACGCCACGGCTTGCCGATGCGTGGAAGCAGCCGGTGGTGGTGCTGAACAAGCCTGGCGCCAATGAAATCATCGGCGCCGAGTTCGTCGCCAAGAGCGCGCCGGACGGCTACACGCTGTTTGCTGGCACGGAAGCTGCGCTAACCATGAACCAATTCCTGTACAAGAAGCTGCCGTACAGCCCAGACAAGGACTTTGCCGAGGTGTCGCGACTCGTGGCACTACCGTTGGTGTTCTTCGTGCCGAAGACCTCGCCCGCCAATTCACTCAAGGAGTTCATCGCGCTCGCGAAGAAGGTTTCGGCAAGCAAGCCGATGACCTACGGCTCCTCTGGCGCCGGCGGCATCGCGCACCTACCCATGGCGATGTTCACGCATAACGAGAATCTGACCATGGTGCACGTCCCTTACAAGGGTGCCGCGCCACTGATCCCAGAAGTGATCTCAGGGCAGATCGATGCCGCCGTGCTCGGCGTCTCGGTGATCGAGCAGCACGTCAAGTCGGGCGCGCTCAAGGCCCTCGCCGTCTCGGCGGACACGCGCTCGGCGGCGCTGCCCGATGTGCCCACCTTCAAGGAGTTAGGGATCAAGGAGATCAATGCGGTCTTCAATATCGGCCTTGTGGCGCCGCATGGCACGCCGACCGCGCTAGTGGAGAAGATTTCCTCTGACGTCAGCCGCATCGTCCAGTCTCCAGACTTCCGGAGAAAGTATATCGATGCGTTCTCCTATGTCGCGGTGGGCTCCACACCAGCGGCCTTCAAGGATTTTCTGGCACAAGACCGAAGAATCCAGAGCGAACGCGTGAAACTTTCCGGTGTGTCGCTCGATTGAGCCGAACTTAATCAACTCAAGGGAACCACCATCATGGCTACCGCCCCCCATCTGCCTCCCATCCTGCAGAACCTGACCTTGCCCGTCATCTCGTCGCCAATGTTCACGGTGAGCTATCCGGAATTGGTGCTAGCCCAATGCAAGGCCGGCATCGTGGGTTCATTTCCCGCATTGAATGCGCGTCAGCCGGAATTGCTCGATGAATGGCTGACGCTGATGAGGGAGGAGCTCGACACCTTTCGGGCGGCCAATCCCGGCGCGATTGTCGGGCCGCTCGCGGTCAACCAGATTGCCCACACTTCCAATGTGCGGCTGGAACAAGACGTAGCAACGTGCGTGCGCCATCGCGTGCCAATCTTCATCACCTCACTGCGGGCGCCGGTGCGGGAGATCGTCGAAGCCGTCCATTCCTATGGCGGCATTATCTTCCATGATGTGGTCAATCTGCGCCATGCAGAGAAAGCATTGGAAGCTGGTGTTGACGGGCTGATTCTTGTCGCTGCCGGTGCCGGTGGACATGCTGGAACACTGTCGCCGATGGCTTTGGTAGGTGAGGTCCGTCGTCGCTTCAACGGTCCCATCGCGCTGTCCGGCGCTATCGCCACCGGCGATGCAATTCTTGCGGCGCAGGCCATGGGCGCTGACTTTGCCTACATCGGTACGCGCTTCATCGCCAGCGAGGAAGCCAATGCGAGCCCGGACTACAAGCAATCGCTGATCAAGGCCGGCGCGTCTGACATCGTCTATAGCAATTTATTTTCCGGTGTGCACGGAAACTACGTCCGCGAAAGCATCGAGCGTATTGGGTTGGATCCCGATAATCTGAGAGAAGGCGAGAAATCCAAGATGAGCTTTGCGGATGGTCGCTCCAAGCCAAAAGCTTGGAAGGATATCTGGGGCGCCGGGCATGGCGTGGCGCAGATCCATGACATTCCTACCACCTCCGAGATCGTGAGACGACTTAGTCGTGAGTACGTTGCTGCGCGCGATCGTATTGCACGATTGCCCTGATCCCAAGACAAAAGAGCATCGCGCAACACAAGTGCAATCACTGTGACGGCGGTATCCGACTTTCTCGGAACCGTGGGATCTAGTGGAAAGGGCTCGAATCTGAAAAGGCTCTCCCGTCAGATCTGTCTTGCTGACGTCACCTTGAACACTGTCGGTAGTGGCATTCGAACACTCCATTCCGGGCTATATACCCTGCACAGACATGAAGGCGACAATTCAATCGATAGAAGCCATTCTGGTCGACTTGCCTACCATCCGGGCACACCAGCTCGCCATGGCCACCATGCAGCAGCAGACGCTGGTGATCGTGCGGCTGCGCTGCTGCGACGGCATCGAGGGCATCGGCGAGGCCACCACCATCGGTGGGCTGTCTTACGGCGATGAGAGTCCGGAAGGCATCAAGCTGACCATCGACACCTACCTCGCCCCCGCGCTGGCCGGGCAGGACGCCACGAACGTCCACGCCGCCATGACACGGCTGAATAAGGTGGCGCGCGGCAACCGCTTTGCCAAGTCGGCGCTGGAGACTGCGCTACTAGACGCACAAGGCAAGCGCCTCGGCGTGCCGCTGGCCACGCTGCTGGGCGGCAAGGTGCGCGACACCCTGCCGGTGCTGTGGACGCTGGCCTCCGGCGACACCGCGCGCGACATCGAGGAAGCCGAGCGCCTGCTGGCCGAGCGCCGGCACAACACCTTCAAGCTGAAGATCGGCCGCCGCAGCGTGCGTGACGACGTGGCGCATGTCTCCGGGATCAAGCGCGCGCTGGGCGATCGCGCCTGCGTCACCGTCGACGTCAACCAGGCCTGGAACGAGGCCGACGCCGCCACCGGCATCGCCGCGCTGGAAGCCGCTGGCATCGACCTGATCGAGCAGCCCACGCCGCGCGAGCAGCGGACGGCGCTGGCCCGGCTGGCCGCGCGCTTCATTGTGCCGATCATGGCAGACGAAGCCGTCTGCGGGCCGGAAGATGCCATGGATCTGGCTCGCCTGGGTGCCGCCGACGTATTCGCGCTGAAGATCGCCAAGTCTGGTGGCATCTTCGGCATGCTGCGCACCGCCGCCGTCGGCGACGCCGCCGGCATCGCGCTCTATGGCGGCACCATGCTGGAAGGCACCGTGGGCACCATCGCCGCCGCGCATGGCTTCTGCACCCTGCCGCAACTGGCCTGGGGCACCGAACTGTTGGGCCCGTTGCTGGTGAAGGACGATATCGTCGTGAAGCGCCCCGAGTACCGCGATTTCCGCCTGCACTTGCCCGAAGGCCCGGGCCTGGGCCTCACGATTGATGAAGCCAAACTGGCGCACTACCGTCGAGCCTGATCGCACAGTTTCTGAAATAGGATTGCCATGCTCTATCTGGTCCGTATAAATGTGAACCTGCCGCACGACATGTCCCTCGCGCAGACCGACGACATCAAGGCGCCCGAAAACGCATACGCTTAGCAGCTGCAGCAAGAAGGCAAGAAGGCAAGAAAGCAAGTGACAGAAGCTCTATTGCGTCGTCGGCCAATACGCCAGCTACAGCATCCTCGACGTGGAATCGAACGAAGCCCTGCACACGCTGCTGTCGGCCCTGCCGCTCGTCCCGTACACGAAGATCCGCGCCACGCCGCTCGCGAAGCACCCATCGTCGATTCGATGAGTGCCGCACCATTGAGTTAGTCGCTGTATTTGAACCTGAACCCTGAGAGGAGACTATGAAGACATTGTTCCAGCTGCGGGGAAACACCGGCCGCGCAGGCACAGTGGCACTCGCCACAGGCCTTTCGTTTGCACTGGCTTTCGCAACTGCGGCCGCGCATGCCGCCTATCCCGACCGCGCCATCCGCTGGGTAGTGCCGTTTCCAGCGGGCGGTGCCATTGACAATATCGCCCGCACGCTGGGAGACGACATGTCGCGCACGCTCGGTCAACCGGTCGTCGTGGAGAATCGACCTGGCGCCGGCGGCAATATCGGCGCCGAAATGGTCGCGCGCTCGCCGGCCGACGGCTACACAATGATTATCGTAGGCAACGGCATGTCCGTGAACTCCGAGCTATACGGCCAACTGACGTATGATCCTGTCAAGGACTTTGCGCCCGTTTCGCTGCTGGCCGTGGTGCCCAATGTATTGGTCGTCAACAAGAACCGAAGGCAAGAAGGCACCGTCAAGGAGGTGATCGCCCACGCCAAGGCTTCGCCCGGCAAGTACACGTATGCTTCGGCTGGCAACGGTACTTCTATCCACCTCGCGGCTGCGCTCTTCAACTCGATGGCCGGCATCGACATGCTGCACATCCCTTACAAGGGCAGCGGCCCTGCCATGTCCGACATGCTGGGCGGGCAGGTGGACTATATGTTCGACAGCATCACGTCGGCCAAGCCGCAAATTGACGCCGGTAAGCTACGCGCCATCGCAGTAACCACTGCCAAGCGCTCCAGTGCCCTGCTGAACGTGCCGACGGTGGCCGAAGCCGGACTTCCGGGCTATGAGCTATCGCCCTGGTTCGCCGCCTTCGTGCCGGCTAAGACCCCGCAGCCAGTGATCGAGTCGCTGAACCGAGCCATGCTCGAGGCACTGAAGAAACCGGAGGTGCAGAAGCGTCTGGCCTTGATCGGTGCCGAGCCGATCGGCAGCACGCCCTCCGCCCTGCGCGACCACCTGGCGAAAGAAAGCCAGAAGTGGGGCGTGCTGATCCGCGAGCGTGGTATTCGCGCCGACTGACCGCACATCGTGCCTGGTCGACCAAATGGACATTGTTCGGCGACCAGCGCAGTTGTTGACGCTCGCATATACGCTGGTTCGGTACCTGATTGCTTGGCTTCAAGCGCGAGCAACTCGCTAGTCGCCAGCTCCGGGACGTGCTCCGCATCGGGCTCTAGGTCCACGCTATGCTCGGCCACGCGCTCAAATGTAAGTGGGAGGCACCCAATGCGAAATGAGACGGGTCATCTGCTGCCACGTTAGGCCGCACTTCTGACCCCGGCGACGCAAAGTGCGGTACCACAGTCGGGCAATGCAAATATGGAAGCGGTCTAGCGGCGCTGTCCGTTGCGCGGCATCCCGGACTACCGCACATGCCGGATCACCATCGCGCTCAGATACCTCTCTTGCTCCGCGATGGTCTGGTGCATGCGCCTGCGCAGTTGCTCTTTGACCGCCACCAGCTTGGAGCGCATGCGCTTGGCGCTGGTCACCCGCAGAACCGCGAACTTCCCTTTGCGAGCCTTCCCGCAGCAATGCGAGAACCCAGGAGGTTTCACGACGTATTGTTGATTCGCCAAGGCGCTGCGATACCCTGTAGATATCGAATCCAACATTTTCAGTCTTGGACACCCCAAGACTTGTAACTCATACTCTGACATACATGCGAGTGTGAAATGCACCGCACGTGTGAATCTGCCTGAAACCCCTCTTTTGGAATGCAAAATTGGCGGCGGGATGAAGATCACCGATGCTTGACGCCGGCCAATGCGGGCCTTGGCCATACCGCAAAGACAGGTCCCAAGGCGGGCCATCGCAACACCAGAAAAGGAGACACGGCACATGATGCAATCGCGCACCCTCGGCGACCTGAAGGTCACCCGCATCCTCGAATACGCGGGACCCACGCATGATCCTGCCTTCCTCTTCCCGGACATCGACCGCGCCGTGCTCGATGCCAACGCTGACCTGATGGCACCGCACCATTGGATACCACACATGAACAAGCTGATCGTGACGATCCAGTTCTGGGTAGTGCACGCCGGCGACAACATCATCGTGGTGGATACCGGCGTGGGCAACTTCAAGCCGCGCGCCGGCATTGCGCGTATGAATATGCTCAACACGCTGGTGCGCGAGTGGATGATCGCCGCCGGCGCACCACCGGAGAAGGTCACGCATGTGGTGATGACGCACTTGCATGCGGACCATGTCGGCTGGAACACTACCTGGCAGGACAACCGCTGGGTACCAACCTTCCCCAATGCGCGCTACTACATCCCCAAGGATGACTTTGACTTCTGCGACGAGGGTCGCAACAAGGAACCGGGCGTGGTGGATGTATTCGGCGAGTCCTTTTTTGACAGTGTCATGCCGGTGGTCACGGAAGGCCTGGCAGAAATGATATTGCCCGGGCAGGAGATCGCCAACTGCCTGCAGGTCGAGCCCGCCTCGGGCCATAGCCCTGGCCAGGTGGTGTTCCGCGTCCGCTCGCGGGGTGAGGAAGCGATCTTCTGCGGCGACATCCTGCACAGTCCGCTGCAAATCGTGCGCCCTGACGTGAATTCCGGCTATTGCATCCGCCCCGACTTGGCGCGCAGTACGCGCCTGGCCTTCCTCAACCAGGCCGCTGACCGCGAGTCACTGGTCTTGCCGGTGCATTTCGGCGAGCCCTACTGCGGCTACGTGCGCCGACAGGGCGAAGGCTTTCGCTTCGAGCCCGCCACCTGGTGACCAATGGTAGCCACGGCACGGCCGCTTTCCCGCCGCGCGCCTACCCGCCCTCGCGGGTATGAGCGTGGCACAGTCAGTTTCTGCGTGAGAACTGCGGCATGGCCGTTCCCTTCGACATCACCGATTTCCGACTCTTCGTCAATGTAGCGGAGACGCGCAGCCTGACCCGTGGTGCGGAGCGTTCCTTCCTTTCCGTGCCGGCAGTCAGCAACCGCATCAAGAATCTCGAAGACACGCTGGGTGTGCGCTTACTGGAGCGCTCGCCCCAGGGGGTAGCGTTGACGGCGGCCGGCGAAGTTTATCTCCAGCACGCCCGCGTGGTGCTCGCCGAACTGGAGCGGCTCACAGGCAACCTCCAGCCGTTCACTGCGGGCCTTTCGGGGCAGCTCAAGCTGGTGGCCAACACCACGGCCATCACGGAGTACCTGCCACCGGTGATCGGCGACTATCTCGCCAGCCACCCGGACGTGCGCATCGACGTACGTGAGCGCCTGAGCGACGACATCGTCCGCCTGGTGCGCGAAGGTGCCACCGATCTGGGCATCATCTCCGGCAATGTGCCCACCGCGGGCCTGCAGGCGGTGCCCTTCGTCAAAAGCGCACTGATTCTGGTTGCACCACTCGGCCATCCGCTGCTTGCGCAGCGCGAGGTCTGGTTCGAGCAGTCGCTGGAATACGCCTTCGTCGCGCTGCTCGAAGGCAGTGCCTTCCAGATGTTCATGACGCGTGCTGCGGGCGCGCTGCACAAGCCCATGACCATCCGCGTGCATGTGGCCAGTTACGACGCCATCTGCCGCATGGTCGCCGCCGGGGCTGGCATCGCCATCATGCCAAAGGCCGCATTCGCGCGCCTCAAGGGCGAGCAGCCGATTGGCGCCTGCAACCTGCGCGATGACTGGGCCATCCGCACCTTCCAGGTTTGCGCGCGAGACCTGGAAGGCCTGTCGAGCTTCGCCCGCGAGTTCGCCAACCGGCTGATCGGCCGCTACGCACCGGGCGGCAGCGCTGGCTAGCTCCCTTCCCTGCTTGCACCTGCCCCGTACCCGCTTGGTGTCAGCCACGAGACCGGCTCGCGTGGGTACGTTGTCGCCCGCCTTCGCAGCTATGGAGATTGACGAGCATAGCGCGCCTCCCGCCGCAAGCAAGCGTGCTGTTGCCCGGCTTCCCCACGCCTTAACCCAACGCTAAGGCTGCTTGCAGAACCCGAAATTGTAAGGCCACCGACTGCATGGCAACCTACTCTCGCAGACAACAAGGACGCGAGACATGATCGATAAGCTTTACAGAACGGCGCGGGAAGCCATGGACGATGTCCCCGATGGCGCCACCATCGCGATTGGCGGATTCGGCGGCGCCGGCATGCCCGACGAACTGATCGACGCTCTGAT
The DNA here is from genome assembly GCF_016127575.1 of Cupriavidus necator. Lineage (NCBI taxonomy): Bacteria > Pseudomonadati > Pseudomonadota > Betaproteobacteria > Burkholderiales > Burkholderiaceae > Cupriavidus > Cupriavidus necator. Next base: position 439,001 of record NZ_CP066020.1, on the reverse strand, counting down.
CGAGCAGGGCGCCAAGGACCTCACGGTGGTCAGCAACAACGCCGGCAACGGTGACACCGGGCTGGCGGCGCTACTCAAGGCCCGCCGGGTACGCAAGCTGGTGTGTTCCTTCCCGCGCCAGCGCGATGCCTACGTATTTGAGGAACTGTACCGCGCCGGCCAGATCGAGCTGGAAGTCGTGCCGCAAGGCACGCTAGCTGAGCGCCTGCGCGCCGCCGGAAGCGGCATCGGCGCCTTCTACACGCCCACCGGTTACGGCACGCTGCTGGCTGAGGGTAAGGAGACCCGCCAGATCGACGGTCGCGGCTACGTACTCGAGTACCCCCTCCCTGTCGATGTCGCGCTGATCAACGCCGCGGCCGCCGACCGCTGGGGCAACCTTATCTATAACAAGACCGCACGCAACTTCGCGCCCGTCATGGCAATGGCAGCAAGCCAGACGATCGCGGCCGTAGCTCGCGTATGCGAACTAGGCGAGCTCGACCCCGAGGACGTCGTGACGCCCGGGATTTTCGTTAGCCGCGTAGTTCTGCGCGACGGCGCGGTCGCACAAGCTGAAGTCATGCAGGCAGGGTGAGAACGATGGATCAATTGGCAAGAAACATGCTGGCCGCGCGTGTGGCGCGGGACATCCCCGACGGATCGTATGTCAACCTCGGCATCGGGTTGCCCACGCTGGTGGCCAACCACCTGCCCCGGCATCGCGAAGTCATCCTGCACAGCGAAAACGGTGTGCTCGGTCAGTGGTCGGCTGCGGAACCGGGACAGGAGGACTGGGACCTGATCAACGCCGGCAAGGAAGCCATCCGCCTGGAGCAAGGCGCGGCATTCTTTCACCATGCCGATGCCTTCGGCATGATGCGCGGCGGCCACCTCGACATCTGCGTGCTTGGCGCGTTCCAGGTATCGGAGCAGGGCGATCTGGCCAACTGGCACACCGGCGCGCCCGATGCCATCCCGGCCGTGGGCGGCGCGATGGATCTGGCCATCGGGGCCCGGCGGGTGTTCGTCATGATGGACCATCTCACCAGGGATGGGGCCAGCAAGCTGCGCCGCCAGTGTAGCTATCCCTTGACCGGCTTGCGCTGCGTCAACCGCGTCTACACCGAACTCGGCACCTTCGCCATCGGCCCGCGCGGCGTGTCGGTCATCGAAGCCGTCGGCGACATGTCGCCACAGGCGCTGCAGTCGGTGACCGACGTGGAACTCGACTTTACCACCCTGCTACGGCCTGAATACGCATGAAACCGGGCGCCCGCGCCGGTGCCTGTTCAAACACAGGGTGCAACGCCGGCCGCCCATCCAGACGGATCGACACAGAGAGGAGACAAACATGCTGACTTGGTACAAGACTGGGACACCCCAGCAAAAGAAGACATTCTGGGCCTGCTATTCCGGCTGGGCCCTGGATTCATTCGACATGCAGATGTTCAGCTTCCTGCTACCCGCGCTGACGCTCGCTTGGGGGCTGAACAAGGCGGAGGTCGGCGTGCTCGGCACCGTGGCGCTGATCGTCACGGCGATCGGCGGCTGGGGCGCCGGCATCCTCAGCGATCGCTACGGCCGTGCCCGCATCCTGGTCTTTGCCATCGTCTGGTTCACGTTCTTCGGCGTGCTGGCCGGCTTTGCGCAGACGTATCACCAGTTGCTGATGGCACGCACGCTGCAGGGTCTCGGCTTCGGTGGAGAATGGGCGGTCGGCGCCGCGCTGATGGCTGAAGTCATCGACCCGAAGCACCGCGGCAAGGCCATGGGCTATGTGCAATCCGGCTTTGCTCTCGGCTGGGCGCTGGCGGCGGTGGTCGCAACGCTGCTGCTGGCCTGGTTGCCGCAGGACATGGCATGGCGGGCGGCGTTCTGGATCGGCATCATCCCGGCCTCAATCGTGCTGTTTATCCGCCGGCATATCAAGGATGCTCCCATGTTCGAGCGTGCCCGGCAGAGCAGCGCGCCGCGCGCGTCGCTGGCTTCGGTGTTCAATCGCCGGTACGCGCGCTCGCTGATCCTGTCGAGCGTGCTGGTGATCGGGCTTCAGGCCGGCTGCTACGCCATCCTGGTCTGGCTGCCGTCCCTGCTGAGCCAGCGTGAGGTCGCCGCCACCTCGCGAATCGTCACCGTCTTCATCATGGCCTTCGGCTCGTTCTGCGGCTTCGCGGTGGCGGCCGACCTGTGCGATCGCATCGGGCGCCGCCCCACGCTGATCATGCTGTCGATCTGTGCCTGGATCGTCACCGTCAGCTATATGCTGCTGCCGCTGAACCCGACGCTCACCGCCATCCTGGGGTTCCTGGTGGGCTTCTCGGCCATCGGCATGTTCGCCGCGCTGGGACCGTTCCTTAGCGAACTGTTTCCCACCAACGTGCGCACGACCTGCATGGGCTTCGCCTACAACGTGGGCAAGTCAGTTGGCGCCGGCTCCGTCGTCGGCGTGGGCGTGCTGTCCACCCATATCGGCTTGGCCAATGCCATGGGCGCATTCTGCCTCGCGGCCTATGCGTTCGCGGTCTTCGGCATGCTGCTGCTGCCCGAGACTCGAGGTATTGTCATCGAGAACATCGGCACCGAGGACGACGGCGACACGGTCACGATAGCCAACCCGGCGCGCGCGCCTTCCTGAAGGGCGTCGGACGATTTCCAGGCCCACAGGGCCATTGACCACGGTTATTCCAACAACAAGGGGGATCCACATGATTCGCATGCTGTACCTGCTGGTCAAGCCAGAAGGCATGACCGACGAAGCATTCCGCGCCGAATGCCTGCGCCACTACGAGATGTCGCACGATGTGCCTGGCCTGCATCGGTACGAGGTGCGCCTCGTCGCCGGGCAACCGACCGACACCCACGTGCCTTTCTTCGACATCGGGCATGTAGACGCCATCGGCGAGTGCTGGTTCGAGAACGAGGCTGACTACGACCGCTACATGGCTTCCGACATCCGCAAGGCGTGGTTCGAACACGGCAAGACCTTTATCGGCCGGCTCAAGCCATTTCGCACCGCATCTGTCGTCGGCCAGAGTAGCGCTGGCTAGGCACCGCCTTACCCGATTTGCGCATAGGCTGAAGCCGGACCGGAGGCGGTCCGGCTCCGGTCCCACTTACCTGGAACAGACAAGGAGACACCATGCTTTACTGCGTACAGATGGACGTGAAGATTCCCGACTCAGTCCCCGCAGACCGTGCCGAAGCCATCAAGGCGGCTGAAAAGGCGCGGGCGATCGAAATCCAGCAGGCCGGAAAATGGCCACACCTCTGGCGCGTGGCGGGGCGCTACGCCAATATCAGCATCTTCGATGTAGAATGCCATGACGAGTTGCACGAACTGCTGTCATCACTGCCCCTGTTCCCCTACATGACCATCCAGGTCACGCCGCTGGCACGACATCCATCTGCGATCTGAGCAGCCTCACCACTGAATCGAAATAACCCCTTTCCGGCGCTGGAAGGTTCGCGCCGGCAAGGCGATACCCGCTGCCTTTGACAGGACTTTACTCACCAGCACGTCCGGACGGATCCGCTTCATGCGAGTGGCGAAACGGGCCCAATCCCGCTTCGGCTGGCCACGGACCTCGGCATCGCTCGGTACGTGCGGTACTCCGACCTCATGGGAATGACTTACGCCGGGCGTGCCGGACGATCGGTTTCGGCCAGGACAGCCGCTGATTGGCATGCGGCGCCGGTCACCGTGTTCAATCGGCAACCAGGCAAAGACTCTTCCCTAGCCGCGCCCGTCAAGCGTTCAGACGTTTGCTAACGACCCCAACCGCAAAAACGCTCGAGCGGTCCGCCTCAGTTTCATGGACCTCGACCGGCAGGCTGCCTACGCCAGCAAAGGCCAGATAGCGAGCGCGATGCTGGCCGTTTGGAAACGACACCACACCTTCGCGGGCGAAGCCAATCAATCCGGCTAACGTACGTCAGCGCCGGGTTGTGAACGGAGCAGCGGAGTTCTGACGGGAACTGGATCGTTCTCTCCGAAGCCTCGTCGGGTCCGATCGTCGTGACCTTCATGAGGGATGCTCCTGTTTTGAGAGGTTGCCAGGCTCACCAGTTTGGCACTCATGTACCTTCACGGGGAGGGGGCGTCCATCCCATTAACGCCTAGCGCCGTGGTACCGGAATTGCCCGGCGTCTGGAGCCGGGGCCGACGTGGCGAGGTACTTGCAATCGGCGCGAGTGTGTCTTATACGAGTGCTAGGGGAACCAGCTTCTTCCCCCAATGGCGGCACGAGGCGTATGCAAAGGACCGGTTTGGCGGCGACAAGCTATGGTTCAAGGTGGTCACGGCCTTCTCATGGAATGGGCCCGTGCTCGGCGTGCGCCGGCCACAATGGGGCGCGAGCTGTGCCCGCATCGCTGTCAGAGCCGGCCCCTGTGGCGCTGCGACGAGACACCAGGAGGTGAAGCATGGCTTCCATTAGCCTCGTGTTCCCTGATTCCCGGCAACTCCGGGTGCGCGATGTCACGCTTTGCACGAGCGACGATTTCCAGACCCAGCGGGACAAGCTCGCGCGCATCATGCTGGACGCGATGTACCAGTTCGTGGGCCTGCTGGATGTGCACGGCACGATGCTCGAGATCAACCGTGCCGCGCTCGAGGCGATTGGCATTCGGATGGACGACATTCGGGGGAAGCCGTTCTGGGAGGCCCGCTGGTGGGTGGTCTCGCCGGAGACCCAGGCGTTGCTGCGGGAACTGATCCAGCGTGCAAGCCAGGGCGAATTTGTCCGTTGCGACTTCGAAAACTACGGCCAAGCCGAGGGCGAGGAGAAGATCATTGTCGACTTCTCCCTCCTCCCGATCAGGGATTCGAACGGGAACGTCGTATTCCTGCTCCCGGAAGGCCGCAATATCACGGAGAAGAAGCGCGCCGAGGCCGCGCTAGCGCTGAAGAACGAAGAACTGCAGGCAAGCTGGGAATTGATCCGCCGCCAGCGCGACGAGCTCCAGAGCCTCTATGACAGGATTCTGGCCGAGCAGAAATTGTCGGAGCGGCTGCTGCTCAATCTGCTGCCCTACCCGATCGCTGAACGGCTGAAAGCGCGTCCGGACCTGATCGCGAGCGGCGTTCCGGAACTCATCGCCGACAGCTTTCCAGAAGTGACGGTCCTGTTCGCTGACATTGTGGCCTTCACACGGTTTTCAGCAGGCATGAGTCCCGAGCAGCTGGTTGCCATTCTCAATGAGATCTTCACCGAATTCGACACCATTGCCGAAGTTCGCGGCCTCGAGAAGATCAAGACCATCGGCGACGCCTACATGGCAGCAGCGGGGCTACCGGAGCCGGCGCCTGATCACGCGGTGCGGGCAGCGCATATGGCGTTGAACATGAGCGACGCGCTCATGCACTTCAACCAGCACACGGGCTTCAACCTGCAGATGCGCATTGGCATCAATAGCGGGGCAGTGGTCGCCGGCGTCATCGGCAAGCGCAAGTTCATCTACGACTTGTGGGGAGCGGCGGTCAACATCGCCAGCCGGATGGAATCCCACGGCGTGGCCGGACGGGTGCAGGTCACCGACGCAACCAGGCGCCTGCTGGGTGAGTCGTTCCAGTTCGAAGAGCGCGGCTCAATCGAGGCAAAGGGGATAGGCGCGCTGCACACTTGGTTCCTGACAGGCCGAAACGATGCAGTATTTGCATAGTGTTTGCCGACTACTGTTTGTACATCGACATCCCCGTTACGGCGGACACGATGCCTGATGAACGGCACCGCATCCGAAGCCGCCCCAAGAAGGTGAGGTTTGTTGTGTTGATGCCCCTAAGGTGAGATGTATTGTGCGTGACCTGTGCATATGTCTTATCTCCCAAGCTGGACAAAGGCTGGAAGGAAACAGCCGGCAGGGATCGGTGAGGTAGGTTGTGCGCCAGGTGAGGTTGATTGTGCGCGTTGACCAGTAGCGCCGGGACACAACCTCAACATGGGGTTGGCGGCGCGCCATGCTGCCGGGGGGGCCGCCGCCAGCATTGACGCTCACGCAGGCCGGCGCCCAGTTCCGCAGCGCGAACCTTGGGCGGCGCAGTGACTTCGGCACGCGGACCGCGCGGCGCGACGAGTCCCGCCCACTGCCCGGCGCTGGCCACACAGGCCAAGGCACAACTGCAGAAGATCACCTACGCCACGCCCGGCATCGGCACGCTGTTGCACCTGATAGGCGTTGTGCTCGACAAGAACAGCAGCGTGCCGCTGCAGCACGTGCCGTACAAGGGCGCCGGGTCGGCCATCAATGATCTGCTCGGTGGTCAGGTTGATGTGCTGATCACGTCTACGTCTACCGTGGCTGGCTTCATCCAGTCGAGCCGCATGTGTGCGCTGGCAGTGACCAGCTTGCGACGGCTCGGCGTGTTCGCCAAGACAACGCGCCATGCGGTCAAGCATGGAGGTTACTCCGCGATCGCGATAATCTGGTTTAGCTGCTCGCAAGCGGCAGCAAAAACCTCCAAGGGCGCTTGCTTCCAGGGGTGAGCCTTTGCGTTTCGGGCTCGCCAGTCAAACGACTTGGGTTGATGAGCCAGAACGTAGCTGTCCTTTCCCTTCGGTCCCTGAAGCTTGATCGCAAACGGATTGGTCTCGTTGTAGGCTGCCGTAGTCATCGGCAAGCCAATCACAATACTAGTCCTTTCATTAAACGGCCGCGGTGAAAGAACCAGCATCGGATGCATATCCTTCATCTCGCGGCCGGCTTGCGGATTGCAGTCGATCCAAATAATGTCGCGTCGTTCAGGCGCCCATAGCTTGCCCGCCATTACATGGCCTCCGCGCCGACACGCTGCGTGGCCATAGCTTCGCCGCCGTGCTTGATGGGGTCAAACAGAGCAAGCTTTTCCGCGAGAGTGAGGGCACGACGACCAACTGGTCGAACAGTTACGCCAATCTCATCGACGGATACCTCCACTTCCTGGCCCTCGGCGAAATGTGCAGAACGAGCCACCGCAGTGGGGATTCGAACCGCCAAGCTGTTGCCCCACTTTTGAATCGTCAGGGTTGCGCTTTTTCGCATAATAGATGCCTCCAAACAATGTTGATACAAGTATAAACATAAGAGATCCATGTTTCAACGCGTATCTACATCGCTCCCTCGAGCGTTGCTCGCCATCGCTGCCAACAAATGAAATTTGCCCGCGTGACGACTGACGGCGCAGCGGCGCTGCGCAGCCGAACGCGCGAAGGAGTCTGCCGGCAGAAGCCTGCGTATCTGCTTGGCGCCGCGCCGGGCTCCGGCTACCGCACCGGCGCCATGCCGCAGCCCCGCTAGCGCCAGCTTCGACACGGTTGCCATTGCCTTGTTCGACATGGCCGCTGTTTTCCTGTGAGGACATTTGAGCCTCCTTTCTCGGCAACCCGCCGGAAATCTGCACCGCCGCGGGGCGCTTTCTTCGCTGGCCGACGCCACGGCTGCCACACTTGGCGCGACGCTGAGCCCCTACCAGGTGACCTGTCGCAGTGGGTTATGGCAATCGGCTCGAATCTCTTGTGCAGCCTCGAGGTAGCAGCTTTACATATGTTTGCCGAGATCAATGCCGATCAACGTGACTTCGCTCATGGCAGCCTCCTCCGGAAAGTGACCCCTCCAGCCTAGGCGATGCATCGGGGGATCGGGCTGACCATTTCATTACGACCGGCCTGCCTTGTCCTGCTGGACACGCTAGTCCGATCGCCATCACAGGCGGGTGAGCTCGTGCAGCCGGCACGAGGCTGGCGGGCTCGCCCACGTTCGTCAACAAGAAGAGGAATGGTGGTGGTGGGCCGTGGAGTCTGGGATCGGCCCAAGTCGGACCATCAAGATCCGCTCCCTGAAGCGATTGCGGGGAGGCGGTATGGTGTCGCCAAACTGGCGTTCGCGGTCGTCCTCTGGCATAGCGTTTGTCCCGGTGCGATTTAGGGACGTTTTCACTCAAAGGTCGGCATCCGCGTCCTGGCGTCCCACGACGTCCAGTGGATGCCATTCGCTCGCAGTCCTGCCGACCCGGGGGATGTCGCCGCGGGCAATGGCGTGGCGCACGTCTGCCAGCAGGCCGGGCGGCACCTCTCCATTCTTCGCCCGCGCCAATGCCGACGTGCCAATGCTGTAGCGCCCGCCGCAGGCCGGGCAGTCATACATATAGCCATCCGAGCTCTGCCGCAATGCCCAGCGCGATGCCGGCATGTGGCACAGCGCGCAATCGACGGCTTCGGTGATTCTCTGCATCTGGCCTTCCTATGGTGTCGGGGCGTTTTCAAACAAGTCAGCGCGCAGCTAGGACTAGCTAGGACAGCCAATGGCCTGCGCCGCCCCAGACGTATCCCAAGGCCACAGCGGCGTCCCCAACATCGCGGCCGTCACTTCTTCCTGTACAACCGCACCCACGCAACGATCTCATCGAGCTGCGCATTGTCCAGGTGCTCGCAATTGGCATAGATCGCGGCCGCCACGCGGTTGCGCTGTTCCTCAGTGGTCGAACCGACCCCCTCCTTGCCGTCCATGCCAGGCTGGCCAGCATTGGTCAAGACGCGGCGACCGAAGCGATCTACGAAGTGGGCGGGACTGATAACAAGCTGCAGGCGCTGCATGACGATCCTCGACGGTTGATGGCGAACCCTTTCGGCTTTGCCAGATAACCACTGGGCGTTTTCCTTCAATAGCAGTTTGGCAGCATGGTTTCGCTATGGACGACCCAAAAGTGCCTTCACCATCCCCCAAACGCCCACCCTGTTGCGGCAGCGGCCGCGACCGCGGTGAATGTCGCAGAGAACAGATACAGGATGGGGCGGTTTTCGTATTGCACCAGCTTTTGGTACTTCCCCATTAAGATCGGCGTGTGCTCGGTGGACGCCAGATACATACTCTGCAGGAAGTACAGTCCGGCAAAGAATGCCAGCAGGCTGATGACACCATTCACGATCCGGATCGGACCGGGCAGTCGCTGGGGCAAATTGGTGGTCTCCATTCAGAGCGATGGGGCCGTCTGCCGATGAGCTACCGCGGTGTACCCTTGGGCGCCTTAGCCTTTTATTGAGGCCGTGACGCCAGCCAGCCCTGGGCCGTGGCCTCCGCGTCGTTATAGGCTTCCAGCGGTGGCAGGCCGCCCAGGCGTCTACAGGCCGGGCACTGCAGCCCTGCTCCAACCGCCTGGCGCGTTCCGGCTCCGCGAGCGCGTTGAACCACACCATGCCGGCATGCGGGTCCGCATTGGGATCGGCGGGAAACACGGCGCCGCCAACTTCCTCGCCATCTTCGAGCAATTGAAGGCGCCAACCACCGCCCAGTTCGGCCGGGCGCGGGTCAATTTCGCAACGATAGTGCGTCATGGTTGGTCACTGTTGAAGCGTCAAGGGGCGCTCCTTGTTTCATGCGGCGGCTGGCAACTTGCTTTTGCGGGGGCGTCCGCCAAGCCTACCGTTTTCCCTGGCGGCCGCCGCCTTGGCGGCCGTCGAGGCTGCGCCTCCGCGCTTGCCCAGCTCTGACGCCATCCAACGCTTGGAGCCGAGAAAACCTTCGAGCAGCGCCGGCAGATACAGATCCGCGTCCAGGTGCGGAAAATGGATGCCGAGCCCCGAGGGGCTGATCTCGGCGTCGGCCAAGTCCGCCGGGTGGGCGTGTTCCAGACCCTGCGCCGCCTTGGGCGAAAACGCCAGTTCGAGCCCGGACGCCAGCGCGATCACCACGCGCGAGACGCGCCGGTCATAGCGCACCGACACCACCGCCGGGAAGGCGGCCTTTTTGGCCGCGCCGCGCGCATTCGCAGCGGCCAGCACGTCGTCAGTAATTTCCATGGATGCCTCTCCAGTCGCGGCACAACGCCGCCAGATGGGCGACCAGTGCGTCGATGATTTTCCCCAGGGTCCCTGGCCGAAAAGCCATAGTTCTCGCGCAGTTCCGGCGGCCCCGCCGGGCAGTGCAGGTTGAAGACGGCTTCGCAGCCTTTGCCCATCACGTGGACATGGGCCGGGCGATGGTCGTTGGGGTAGATCACCACGCGCAGGCCGAAAATCGATAGGACCGTCGGCATTGATTGTACCAAACCTAAACTGCTTGGGTTATTAGTTGCCGTGATCTTACAACGGCCTGGTGCCTGTGGCTAGTTCGCCATACGCGGATTCGATGTGGCGGAATTCCTCCCTCTGCCATCCGGCAACGCTTACACCGCCCTCCAGCCAGCAGACAACCACGCCCTCCTCGCCCGGCGATTGCCAATTGGCACCACCAGGTCCCAGAGAAAGACTCCGCCCAAGGTGCCGTTCACCTGGCCAGCGCCACACTTGGCCTAGTCGCCGCTCCGTGGGAGGCGCTTTCGACGGCCGTGAAAAAGCCGCGGGCGGCTCAGCTGTCGGACTGTATAGGCGGCCAGCTGGCTCGGCGGAACACCGGCCCCGTGGGCCGCCCTCGATTAGCCGGTAATAACACTTCACGGCGTGCGCGCGCCCTGCCGGATCTTGCCCGCCGCGGAGGATGACCCTTTGGTTTCTGGCCCGCGCGCGCCATCATGGTGACAGGGCCGGGGCCAACGACCAGGCGGCAGGGTTCGGCCGCGCGGACGAGCGTTACATTCTTTAGTTGTGTGAGCGGCGAATGAGGAAGTGCACCATAGATCTCTTTTACCATCAAGCCTGATAACGCGTATTATCAGGCTTGAATTTTTGTGGATTTTGCCGGGTTTTGCTGGCTTCACTTCGGGGATCGGGGGCGGCGCGTCCGCCGCAAGCACGGCGCTGGCCAGGAAAGAGAATGGCAATCCAGCGCGGCCAAGCTCATTTTCGACCGTTGGACAGCACCAGTGTAGCCACAAAATGCGCCGGCGACCACCCCGCTACCTGCCGGTGGTGCTGCGCGGCTGGGATCTCCTCCCTCCGGTGTCCGGTCGCGAGCCCGGTGGTCTGGTGGCCCCGGCCGGTGGGGCTGCGCAGGGAGTCCCCCATGCTACTCCGCGACCGCAACGTGGCCTGCGACAATCCGGGACAGAGTACGGCAGCATATTGTTATCAGGTAAGATGAGGCCACCTGCCGACTCCTACTGCCATGGCCCAACACAACCAGGTCGCCACCACCGTCATTCGCTATACCCGCGCCGACTTCACGGCCCTGCGCTTTCGGCTCAACCGCATTCCGACCGCGCATATCCTCGAGCGCGTCTATGACGAGGAAGCGCTGGCCAAGGCCGGCATCGGCACGCCGGCGCAGCTGGAGGCCCGGCTCGATGCGATGCGCGACCATCTGGTCGAACGCGTCTGCCTGAGCAATCCATACCTGTCGGCAAGCCTGGCGGATGCACGGCGCTTCAATCGCTGGCCGAAGACCGCCATTGACTACCTGGTGCGCGCCGCCGACCACGACGTGTCGCGGCCGCAGCCCGAAGACCCGGTGTCCGCCTGGTTCCGCCCCATCGTGTCGCGCGCGTTGCGGCAGGAGGACATTCAGACGCTGGCGCAGCTGATGGCGTACATCACGTTGCGCGGCAAGCGCTGGTATCTACCGGTGCCGCGGCTGGGCACGGGCAAGGCACGGGCGATCGAGCGGTGGCTGCAGGCCCAGGCGGAAGCGCTGGGCACCCTGGTGGTGGCCGACGACACGCCGCGCGAGGACCGCGTGGACCTGGGAGCGGACGGCGCTAGCTGTCTGGTCCCGCTGGAGCAGGTGCGGCGGGTGGTGCCGGCCCTCGACGGCAGCGAGGGCCGCAATCGCGCGCCCGGCTGGTGCCTGATCGCGGCACGCGACGACCTGGAGGCCGTGCAGGCCTACCTATCCCGCTTCCGCGAGCGGGACAAGACCGCCCGCGCCTACCAGAAGGAACTGGAGCGCTTCCTGCTCTGGTGCATCTGCGCTCGCCGCACCGCGCTGTCGAGCGTGGGCGCCGACGACTGCGAGCGCTACAAGGACTTCCTGGCGCAGCCGGACCCGGCGTGGATCGGCACCAAGGCGCCACGCGCCTCCGCGCGCTGGCGCCCCTTCGCCGGCCCGCTCCAGCCGGAGTCGCAGCGCTATGCGGTGCTGGTGCTGCGGGGTTTCTTTGCCTGGCTGGTGGGCGTGCGCTATCTGGGCGGCAATCCCTGGCTGATGGTCAAGGATCCCATCATCGCGCAGCGAGAGGTGCCGATGGCGATCGACAAGGCCTTGCCCGGTCAGCTGTGGGAGTCGCTGACGCGGCGCGACGGCCTCCTCGACCGGCTTTGTGTCAGGTTCAGCGCGACGGCGCCAGCCGGCCCGCTGAGCGCAAAGGACGCCGACACACCGGGTGCGCAATGTCGCCTAGCGCGCGCAGCGGTGCTGCTGATGGGCTGCAGTGGGGCGCGCCGGGAGGAGGTCGCCCGCGCGCGCCGCAGTCACCTGAAGCCCGTCCCCGAGCAGGCCGGCATCCCCGATGGCCTGTGGGAGTTGGCGCTGCTCGGCAAGCGCGGCAAATGGCGCACGGTGTTCCTGCCGCCACGCGTGATCGAGGCGCTGCGGGCGCACTGGGCCGATCGGGGCCACGATTTTGAAGACGTGCACCAGGATCTGGCGTTGCTGTCGCCGGTGTCGCTGCCCTCGACGCGCACCGCCCGCAGCAAGCACCTGACGCTGCGGGAGGGCTTGCCGGTCCTGAGCGGAGAGGGATTTTCGCCAGACGGGCTTTACCGGGTGCTGACAACCACGCTGCTTCGCATCGCGGAAGACAGTACCCTGCCGATTGACGAGGCCGAGCGCCACTTGCTGCGCAAGGCCGCGCCCCATGCGCTGCGGCACACCTTCGCCACGCACGCGGTGGCCAACGATATCCCCACCGATGTCCTCCAAAGGCTGTTGGGCCACGCCTCGCTGCAAACGACCTCGCTGTATGTCCGCGCGGAACGCAGGCGCGGTATTGCCGCCATGGCGAAGCTGTACAGCATCCAAAGTTAGCGGCTTTCCAGGACTGGGTGTCTACGCGATCGCGCGCGCGGCTTTCGCCGAGGCGGCCGACCGCCTGGAGCGCGAGGGCCAAGGCGAGCAGGTGGCCCAGGCAGCGCGCCGCGTCGACGCACTGACTGCAGCATGCGCATGCCACGCATCTGCTGCAGCTGGCGTGCCATGACCGACGTACGGCCCGCCCTTGGGTCACCGCAACGCTAGCACGACGCCACCCACTAGGCACTGGAAGAAGTGGCTTGTGCGTTCGCCGGCAAGCCCTTTGCGGCGCCGGGCCCCCTCACTGCCCTTCTGGCCAACAGACGGGCAATGGCACTCAGCCGGCGAGTACGGGAGCGCGTTGACCTTTCCAGGATGCCCCCGATCCGGAATCCTTCTGTGGAGGCAGCGGAATGCGTAGCGCGGCAGGCAGGCTCTCGCAAGGTCACCAATATTGTTCTGTTCCGATGCTCCCCAACAGGCAAGGTCACCGTCGATTGTCCGTTAGCGGCAGAGTCCGGCGCTAAACAAGTCCGCGCACAGGGCTTACGGAGGCCTTGCAACTAGGATTCGTACAAACTTTGTGACCTTGCTGTCGGTCCTTGCGCCATCGTGTCGCGGGATCCCGCGAGGGTATGTCGCAAGTTGAGACGAGACGAATCCGGGGCATGCAAGCTCTGGGTGACGTAAGGCAACTCATTGAGAGGTGTGGCCACGGATGCCAAACTCGGTCCCCCTATGAGAGCCGGCGCTCGGCGCCCGCCTTTATCATGTCGCACTCTTTCAGGCGACGTGTCCTCGGCCGTCAGCGCTCCATAACAGCGCGATCTTGCGCCGCAAAGCTATTGCTGCTGTCCGTTTGCAGTGCCTGCCCTACAAGGGTCCCCGTAAGCGACCTCCATTGACGCCCATAATGCGCTCGCCCGAGGTATCGCCGGGACAAACTCAGCTGCGTTCCAAGTCAGAACACGGACACCCGCACGACCCGCCTTAGTCGGGTGATGCTGCTTCAGACCTTTGAGCTTCGGTGTTCCGAGTCGGAACACGAAGCCTTCCAGTGACTTACTCGGAAGCGTTATTCATCTGGGGGGTCTCCTGTTGGCAGCAAAGCCGTGAGTCGTTTGGGCAGGCGATAGTGCTTTTGTTAACGCGCCGTTCCGAGACGATCTCAACCAACAGGAGCGGAGCGGTCATGTTGCTCACCTCAGAGAGGTAGGTCAGCAGGCGAGCGTGCAATCGGATCGGCGCCAACGCTTGTCCCACGATGGCGTCTAGTTGGCGGGCGTGTGCTCCGAGGCTCCAATGGTATCCAGATGCTGCGTGAGCATCGTGGGGTGAGGCTCGAAGCTCGACCGGATCAGGCTATGGGCGAGCAGATCAATCCGCATCGCGTGTTGAAGTCGCTCTTGCACCGAGGCACGCAATGGATGTGCGGGTTCAACATCAACTCGAAGTAGGCTTCGACTATGCGGCGCGCCGGCTTCCAGTACACCCGGAGGCGTCGATGAGCGCATCGGTGCAGCCGTTCGAATCGTTTGGGATCGTGTGCCTGATGACGTCGTGTTCCGACTCGGAACACGTTGCTCGGGCTGTCGATGGGACCACATTGCACCGTTCGCACCGACAAACTCCGCTTCTGACAAGGCCACTCCGACTCAGAACACAAAAAAACCCCTCAGTGAGGGGTTCGAATAGTCTGGAGACGACAACTGTTAACGTTGCGGTCCTCCGTCGAAAAGTTCATTGATAACCGTCCGTATCCGCTCCTCTTGAGCGGCAGTCAGGACAGCACTTTTAAGCTTTACGGTAAAGCTCACGGAGTCCTTGGTAATACTGCCGGCCTGAGTCTTGCCGGCATAGACTTTATGAATGTCACGCTGGGAAGTTACAGGCGTCGCTTCACGACGAAGTAGCGAAGCCTCCAGCAGCTTGGCGACCTTCGACTGCTCAAGGCTACCATCTACAAGTTGCTTCCAGACCTCGCGAGCCGCTGCAACAGCTGGCTCGCCATGCTTCTTGAGCACGGCGTAGGTGTCACTTGCCGCGGTACCGCTGAAAAGCGAAGGGTTCTTCTCCAGATCTACACGCATGAATTCGGGTAGATTGTCGAAGGCAAAATATCGATAGAGCGTGCTCCGGCTCATCCCCATGGATTCAGCCATCCGCTTCCTGTCTGGAAATTCCTTCTCGGCACGGCGCATCGCCTTGCCAATTTCGTAGTCGGTGAGGTCTTCACGGCTGACATTCTCGGCCAAAGCGAGGACGGCCATATCTGCATCTGACGCATCCGTGATGAGCGCCTTGATTTCTTGTAGACCCAGCACCTGGTGAGCGCGCCAACGGCGCTCACCGGCAATCAGCTCGAAATAGGATTCTCCGTTGTCCGGCGTGACTCGTCGAACGAGAATGGGCTGCATTAGGCCCAGTTCCTTAATGCTCTCCGCGAGCTCAGTGAGACTGCTCTCGTCAAACTTTATCCGCGGCTGCCAGGGATTCGGCCGAATCTTCTCGACCGGAACGGTGCTTGCAGCCCCTTGGGACTCCAATTCTTGAATCCGAAGCTGTGCCGCACTCAAGGCCGCCATCATCCCTGGTGCAGTTTTCGGCCGGTCTGCAACTTGGGGGGCGATTTCCACTTTGATTTCATTAGCAGGAGTCAAATTTGCGGTTTGCTCCAGCATGCGCTTGCGCATATTCATTTAAGCGTCCTCCCACTTTCCGGCGTAAAACTCATCCACCCAACGGCAATATTCGTCGAACGGAATGCGCACACGCTGGAATGTCTTGTTGCTGCCCTCGAACTTACTAATGTCGAAGACCGTCGCAAGTGCGAGAGCCCCGTTACTCATCACGGAGCTCGCCGGCACTTCAATTGGGCTCATCCAATCGCCATAGGCTCGTTGTACCCAGGAGCGAACTATCGGAGCCGAAGACGCTACGCCATAGTCAACCTTCGAAAGCAGAATGCTCACAAAGTCGTAGGTTTTGTTTCCTTCGATGTTCTTGAAGCTGTCCGCCATATCGGAGAACAGACTCCAGAACGATACCGAGCTAATGAAGTCGAGACTTTCCGGCACCAAAGGCATCACCATGGCGTCCGCAGCCATCAGGCCGTTGATAGTCAGGTAGGATAGCGAAGGTGCCGAATCCAACACGATATAGTCGTATTTTTTTCGAAGTGGCTCCAAGCCCTTACGTAACAGCGTCCAGAAGCGATAATTCGCCGACTTGCTTGCCATCGCCGGGATATGAAACTCGGCGGAGAACAAAGATGGATGCGCAGGGATGACATCAACCCCATCCCAATACGTCTCCTGAATGACGCTCTCAAGCGTAAAGTCTTCAGGGCTGTAGATGTACGGCAGAACGGTGCTTTCCTCGACAATCATCTTCTCGGCATACAGGCCGCACAATTCGGTCAGCGATGCCTGAGGGTCCAAGTCAACCAGCAGCACCTTGCGGCCGCGCAAACTTAATCCCTGCGCCAGGCACATACTCGAAGTCGTCTTGCAACTACCACCCTTGAAGTTGGCAGAAATCAGAACGCGACCATCCGCTTCGCCCTTTCTTAGTAGCGGGGACGGCTTCACCTGTGAAGCTTGTTGAACCCACTTCCGAGTCTCACCAAGCGTAAATTGGCGTACGCGCCCATGAAGCTCACCGGCCGGAAGTGTGCTCCCGTCTTTCGTTGCCAGATAATGAAGCCGCGCACGGTCGATACCGCACATTTCGGCAACCTGGGTGGAGGTGAACGTGGGCGGACTTTTCCGAGGGCGAGGTGCCAGGATATGTTCGCGAAGTTCCTCAGTAAGTTTTTGAAGCTTCTTCGAAAAGTCACTCATTGAACCAATCGTGACAGTCCGGTCAATCTCGGTTAATTCGCTCTTCACCACCATATTCAACGTTCCATGTGAAATTCAGGATGAAACGTAGAATACGCGACCAACGGGGAAACTTCACGTATTTGTACGCACTTTTGGCGAAAAAGTGACGCCCAGGGGGGCTCTATGTGCGCGATTCGCCGTATCTGATGAGGCCAGTCCGGCCCAGAGCGTAACTCACGCGGGGGAAAAGATTGACTTAAGCCGTCGCCTCCATAAAGACCGCACGCGGAAGACACCGAACGGCGCACCACGACCGGTGAATCCTTGGGTAATAGGCAAAGTCACCATCAATTGTACGAATTCACTGTTTTGTGGTTCTGCAGATTAGCGTCGGGCCCGCAGCGGAGTTCTTCTACTAGCGACCTTACCCGGGCAAAGTCACCAAAATTGTACGCATCGCTATGCGGAAAAGGTCACCACGTTCCTACGGGCGTTGCTATCCCTTAAAACAACGGATGAAGACCGGCGACTTTGGCTGCTGCGGAATACTCATCACCGGCAACTGGCAAAAAAAGGCCACCAACTTCTTGACAACTCCATAGGTGACTGCTGCGCAATGTGCCTTCCGCCAGTAACCCGCGGGTAGCTCGCACAATTCTGGTGACCTTGCCAGATGGTTAGAGGCCCAGATCGTACAAATCTTGTGACCTTGGCTCCCACTCCAGCAACCGGACAGACAATTCTGATGACCTTGTTGCCCGTGTAGGGTCAATCCAGCGATCTCAGCGAGCCTGTTGTTGCCGCAATTACGGACAATCTTGGTGACCTTGCTCCATCTGTGGCTGCGTACCAAGCCCTTCCCCGCAGAAATACAATTCCTGTGACCGTGCGTCGGCCAAACCGCTCGCAGATCCTTGTGGGGCTAGGCTTAGGACCGGAATCGAACAAATCTTGTGACCTTGAGGACAATTTTGGTGACCTTGTCAGAGCCGACAGTCCATCGATCTGGGAGACCCGGCCAAATCCGGTGTCCTTTCGACCACATCTAGTAACCTTGCCCGACAAAATCGGCGACCTTTGGAACCACAAAAGTGACCTTTCCAAACTAAGTCATTGATTTTATTGACAAGCCTGCTGCCTCTAGTAAGTGGTGTTCTGTTTATAAAAACAACAAACTAACCCACCCCGCGCTCCTATAGACAGATCTTAAAGCCGGGCACGTCGAACAACCCCCACCGCAGGAACCAAGCATCCGACTCCAAGAACGGTCACCAGAATTGTCCCGAACCGCGACCGCAAATTCCTATCGTTGACCAAATTCGGCCACACCATCGCTGGGACGCCGACCAGACGACAGGGAAGGCAAAGTCACAAGAAATGTTTTGACTTTTCGACCTTTCCCCTGCAACCTCCTGCCCGAAGGAGGGAAGTGGTATGGAAAGCGCATCGCAACAATTAGCCTTGGCATTGTTCGAGGACTTCGCTCCTCGAGGCCAGAGCGTCACGGAAGCACCCAAGGATTTGGGCTTCCGTCGCAGCAATGCCTTCGTCAAAATCATCGACCTCAGTCTGGCAGGCCGTCGCCTTATCGATGTTGCTTACTTTCTTGTAGCTGAAGACCAAGAAGTCCGGCGCGAATACCGGGTCGATGTCGGCTTGTTCAAGTGGCTTCTGGCCACAACGAGCAACAACAGACGCCACCTAAGCAAGCTCGTTCGCGAAGCCCAGAAAGCGGCTATCGAGCTTAACGAGATCGACGTCGAAGACCCTTCCAAAGATCGCTGGGGTGCAGTGCCCCTAATGGGCTCAGCATTCATCGAAAAAGGGGAGTTCATCTTCGAGCTTCCTGAACGGCTACAGCGCGCCATCAAGAACCCAAAATCTTCCCACTTTCTTAGCCTGCGCTATGTATTCAAGTCGGTGCACTCTAAGGTCCTGTACGACCGACTACAACAATTCATGGTTGAGGGCATTACCCCTTGGTTCGAAGTTCAAGCCCTACGAGCTTGGCTAGAGTGCGAGAAGAAAACCTACGATCTCTTCAAGCACTTCCGAAGTAAAGTCCTTGAGGTAGCCATCTCCGAAATTCGCGAAGTGACCGGACTCCACATTGAGATGCTTACACTTAATGTGCCCGGTTCAAAAAAAATCGGCCAAGTCCGATTCCGATTGAACGTTACCGAGCAGCCCAACGAGCAAAAGACCGCGTTCATCGTGCTTCGCAACGTCTATGAGACGTTGCGCAAAGAGTTCGCCCTCAACCAGTCCGAATTCAACGAGATTATTACCAACCGCGACCTGTACAACGACGAGCGAATCCACCAGGCCATGGAGTACACCCGGCACAACGTGAAAGTTGGCAAGGTGAAGGTGCGAGCAGGTGGTTATTTCATGAAGGCCCTTCGCGAGGGCTACTTGCTTGGTGAACTCGACAAGCAGATTCATCATCAGTCGGCCATTGTAGAGTCAACTCGTAAGGCTGCTGACCAGGAGATGGCTGAGCGCGAGGCCCGCGTGAAGGCTGCTGGCGCCGAGCGCGACCAACGAGAAGCTGATTTCGGTTGGGAAGCCTACAACAAGCTGTCCACTGAGCAGCAATCGGACATGATCTCCGAATTTTGTCAGTCTCAGGCTGCCAAGCTTCTTGCGCGAAGACTTAACGTGGCGATCCTGAACGTGCATGAGTACATCAATGACCCTAATGTTCGAAGCACGTTTGGAGGCTTCGTGGCCAGTCGCGTGCACAAGGCGGCGAAGGCCGCCAAGCGAGTAGGTGCAGCGGCCTCAGCAAGTCTGATCTGAGCACACCAGCGTTACTTCACCACAAACTCAACGCCAGCTAAAGCAAAGCCCCGCTGCGTCGATCTAACCATTCGAAGCCAGTGTACAAGTCTGATTGCGGACTGCTCCCGAGAATGCCCGAGGTCTTGCCGTGCTGGTTGCAGGCAGCGGACTCAAAATCCGCCTCCGAGAGGACACCGTGGGATGAACTCTCCCACCCCCGCTAAGCGGCTGTCGACGCGTAGCGGGGGTTTCGCGGGTCACGGACTTTGACTTGGCGCGTTGCCGCCCCAGCTGTTTCGGTCTAGCGCCTTCGAGCGCGCCATAGCGCCCCCAAGCGAGTTGAAGCGCTCTCAAGCGGGTGGTTCAAGGCCTGCAAGCACGTTGGAGCGTGTAACTAGACCTCCGAGCTCAGCCACCTACCATGTTGGGTGCAGGTCTGCCACCGAGGATGCTGCGAAGTTGCTCAATAGCGGCCTGTGCCATGGCCGACGATGACCGTGTCGCTGACGACGGCTGGGCCAAGGCACGCGAGAGCCCAGTCGCTGCTCTGTCCATCTCGATCAGCCAGGCGCGCGCCTGGTCGTGCCCTAATGAACTCCGCCGACCGTTGGCCTCGGTGATCACAATCGAGGCCGAGTCGACCTCGTAGATCCGACCGTCAGGTGCGGACACCCGTTGCCCACGGTATCGCTCAACGAGTTGGGCAACCTCCAGCCGGTCTTGCGCCGCCTGCGCGGCGGTTGCGCGCCTCTCGTCTTCTTGGGCCTTCCGAGTTTGAACGACATAGCTATAGTCTATGGGCTTTCCGAGGAGCGACTTGAGGTAGGCGAACAGCTCTCGTCCCCGCAGCGGCCCAAGAACATGACCCGCCGCCGAGACAACGTCCGACAGTCTGTGGCCGGCCTCTCTCGCGAGCCGCATCAGAAGGAAGAGGGCGGACGTCGTCAGCTCTTGGTCGCGCACGAGAGGCGCTAGATCAATGGGCACAGCCCGATCGTGAATTTGCACAAACTCTCTCGGGCCCGAATGTTTCTTCGTAGAAGACTGCTTGGGGTTGTTTACGCCACTCACTGGTGCGAGACATGCGGAGCGGGACCGCGACTCGTCGGAGTCCGTTTGAGGTTCTGGGTACCCAAGCTCCCTGCCGGCGAGCCCGATACACTGTAGCAACTTTGCGGTGAACCCGATCCGCCCAACGACCTCGAGCTGCGCCCTCGTGCGTTGCTGCCTTTCACGCTCAATAAGCCCGGCATCTTCAAGTGTGCCAAGCGCCCGATAGACAGTGGCCTCGCTAATCGAGAGGTGCTGCGCGATCGTTGCCTTCTTTATGAAGGCGAGCGAGGTAGGATCCTTCTGATTCAGAGCGAAGCGGATGAGCGTTGCCAAGACTTGGCGATTGGTGATGTGCAAAGCCCGAAGCCCATCGGACTCGTAGACCAACGCGATCGCTCTGAGAACCCGCTCGGGCAGCCGGCGGGCATCGCACCTGGCTGCCTTGCGTTTCGAAGCTTCGCTTTCGATAGGGGCCGGAGAGTGCGGCGCACCGCCACACGTTGTTGTTCTTGGGGCAATAGGAAGCCCGTCGAAGCGATAGCTCATCTTCTTCGGTCAATGCGCAAACTTGTGGGGGAGCATTGACAACGAAGGGTGGGCTTCATAAACTCGGACTGTCTTGTTGTTGGACGAGTCAAGAGGGTTTCGAAGCCTGCTACGCCTGTTGTCAATGCCGATTAAAAGCCTTGGAGCTGCAACTCCAGGCTTTTTTCGCTTATGAGGATGCCTACGGGCTCAACAACCCCTCCTTGAAATCCGAGTGCCACCGCTACGCACAAAAATGACGTGCCGGACGGCTGTGGCACACACGATGGCAGGGAGCTCGCAACCAGCAGACACCACGAATGACCGGCTGCTTAACAAATCAAGTTAGCCCGGCTTCAATAACGAACCGGGACGTGGGGTTCTTCTTTGCCGTAGAAATCTGCAGCCAGTCGCGCGCGCGCGTGAGGGCAACGTAGAACAGTCGACGCTCCTCACTCTCCGGACTGGCTTCGTCCGGAACGATGGTTTCCTCGGCCCGGATCACAACAACAGCCGACCATTCGCGTCCCTTGGAGGCATGCATGGTCGTCAGCACCAAGGCGTCGTCGGCCGGTTCGTTATTCTTTTGGCGCAGAAACAAGAGTCGTTCCGAAAATGGACCGTTCAGCCGCGTCAGGACGTCAAACGCGGTATTGATAGCGCGCTTGCCCGGGTCGTCCGCAACAAACTTGAGCATCCATTCGCGCACGCCATCGAGAACGAGGGAAAAGAACTGGCGCTCAAAGAGCGCTTGCCATTCCGCCAGCTTCTTTAGGAAGTCGCGATACTTGTCGACTGTTGCTTCTGCGATCCCGGCCTGCACCAGGTTCTTTTTTCGCGGAATCGATCCCTCCGGCTTCGCCGCAGTCTGCGTGTGTAGCAGCTGCAGTTCATGCGAGCCAATTCCGGCGAAACCTAGCAGGGCATCGGTGCCAGAGTCCTTGGACTTCTGAATCAGTTCCAGTAGGTCCCCCATCAACGCTGCCTCCGGGCGATCGAGAATAGAGCGGCCGGCTGCCCTGTAATACTTGACACCGTGCGAGCGGCAGACGGCCTCCAATGGATCGAGAATGCGGTTCGTCCGCGCCAGCACGGCCGCCGTTTTGCCAGCCCGCAAAACCGGTGTCAGCGCCTCAACGGCCGAAACCGCCTCCTTGTACTCGTCCTCCAAACGCTTGAACTCGATAGCGCCGCCAGGCCCGCGATGGGCTACCAGCTCCTTCAGGATACGGTCCTCGTTGTTTCGAATGACCCGATCCGCGACGTCCAGGATCTCGGCATGTGAGCGGTAGTTCTTCCCGAGGATGACTGACCGCGCGTCGAACTCTTTGATGAATGCCTCCATGCCTCGAAATCCGAGCGCACTTCGAAATCCGTAGATCGACTGATCATCGTCCCCGACCACCGTCACTATCGAACCGGCCGCCGCGTGCAGCGCCGTCCAGCGTGATTGCAAGCTGTCGCAATCCTGGTACTCATCGACAAGCAGGTACGTCATACGGTAGGGCGCAATTGTTCCGCTTTGCATTCCAGCTACAGCCAACCGCAGCATGTCCTGAAAGTCGATCTTGCCGTTTCGGGCCAGAGCACTCTGGTAGGCTTCATACAACTGAGCCTCCACGGTTCCTGAAGGCGGGTCGGACAGTTGCATCTTGGCGCGCTCAATCGCGGCGATCGCGTCCTCGACCTTCCCATCAAATCCCCCTTCCTGCAGGATCTGCCCGACGATAGCGAATCGAACGCCGTCGTGGACGATATCGGTGAGCTTGCCGGTTCCCTTCCCGAGCTGCTTATAGGCCAGCGAATGAAAGGTGCCCGCGAGCAGTCGCTTCCTGGCATCGGCACCGGCTAGCGCCAGGATCCGGTCACGCAATTCGACCGCGGCGTCCTTGCTGAACGTTACCGCGCCCACCGTCACGTCTGGGTTGGCGAGCAGCACTGCTGCCTTGGCCGCAATCGTCGCTGTCTTTCCGGCGCCTGGCACGGCCACGGCGACGCAGTGCTGACGGAGGTCGACCACCTCGCGCTGGGCGGGGTTCAGTCCTTCCAATACCTTTTCGAGCGACATGGCGGATCGCAGTGTGGCAGTAAGTGGCACTTGGTGCCGGTTCAAAACAGCAAGTGCCCCGAAGTGGTACCTCGGGGCAGATGTCGACGCCTATTGATTCGTTCGGAAGTGAGATCATGTCCCACGTGGTCTCACCAGCTCACACCAAGTGACACCATGTCACATCAATTCCTGTGGTCAAATACAGCGCACCGTCGTCATCAACCTCAGGTGAGTGGTGTAGCTGCGCAGGCCCAGCGGCTGGAACTTGCGTAGGAAGCGCGTGACTTCATCGTTGACGTCGCTCTGGTCACGGATGCCGTTCCAGACCATAAAGTCGAACTGGTCCATGGTTTGATCGAACTTGATCAGAACCTGCAGGGCACGCACGGAAAAGCGCGAGTAGGCCTGGACCTCGAGCGCAAGGGACGGGCGCTGGATCGTCGGGACGAACACGATCTCGCCTCTCGCTCGCATCTCCTGTTCCCGTTGCTCGCGGTAGGCTTTCGCCACACGCAGCTGTTCGTCCACATAGTCCTCGATCTTCGAGAGCTCGCGTTCGAGGTAGTTCTCGAGCGTCGACAGTTCGGTGCGCGAGAAAGTAGCCGCCCCGAAGCGCTGCAGGTTCAGCGACATGCGGTTCATGTATGGCCACCACTGCTCGAAGAGCGGGCGCAGGCGCGTGTGATTGAGCTTCAGCG
The DNA here is from genome assembly GCF_016127575.1 of Cupriavidus necator. Classification (NCBI taxonomy): domain Bacteria; kingdom Pseudomonadati; phylum Pseudomonadota; class Betaproteobacteria; order Burkholderiales; family Burkholderiaceae; genus Cupriavidus; species Cupriavidus necator. The sequence goes on along the minus strand of NZ_CP066020.1, from coordinate 415,230 downwards.
CCACGGGAACGACTGCCGCGCCGGCAAGCTCGCGATTGAGGATCAGCAGACCGAGTTCGCGACGACGGCGAACGATCGCCTGGCGGTCCTCGGAGGGCAGATCACGAAACAACTTGCGAGTACGTTCCACTTTGGCCTTGCGCTCCTCATGGTCCGCTGTCGAGATCAGACCCTCGTTGCGCAATACGTCGGCCGACTGCTCCATCTCCGCGAGCTCTGTCTCGACATCGCCGGAGCTATCAATCGAGCCAAGCGTGGTAGGCGGTTCAGCGAGCAGTGCAACAGTATCGTCGGTCGGACCAACTTCCTGGAGCGGCTCATCTGCAGGGGTCAGATCGGTCGTGGTCATGATTTCTCCTATAGGAGGCCGGACACCCGGCCTTGTTAGTCGTTGCGGAGCCGGCTACTTGCCGACGTGGAATGACGCTGCAAGGCGCCAGCAGAGCAGGCCGACCAGGCAGACCCCGAAGGTCCACCAGGTCGCCAGCATGGGAAGGGGTAAGAGCAGGGCGGACGCGCCGAAGCCAAAGCAGAGCATCAAGCCGTGTGCCGCCACATGGAAGGACACCGGATTGGCAAAGCCGGCGCCCGCAGCGCGGATCTTGCGCGACACGGTTCCATCATTGAACAGGGCAAGGAACAGCACGATTGCGCCAACGAGCCAATAATGGCCGACCGCGGCACGATACAGTGCGCGGTAGATCGTTAGCCAGAAGTGCTGCATCCAACTTCTACCGAAGTCAGACGCGCCGTTATCGGCAAATCCGGTCTGGGCGTCGGAGCCGGAGAACGACGACTTGACAACGCCGCTCTCGATGAACCATTGGCGAAAGCGGGCATTGGCCAGTGTCACGGCGACGTCGGCCTTTTCCTGGCCGAGCACGCGCTCAACCGAGGCCTGTTCCGCTTCACTGATTTCGAAGGCGCTTTCGTCCTGGATGAACGGAGCGAGCGTGCAGATCATCAGCGGCGAAAAGATCAGCCACAGACGGACGTGCGACGCGAATCGGCTATTTGCCATGTCAACTCCATCGCAGGGCGAGCAATACCGGCAGGCTCAGAAAGGCGACCAACGCGCCCCAGAAGACAGCCGGCTTCACCACGGAGATCTTGATGAGCGCAAAGCACGCTGCCGCCGCTTCTGTGGTGAAGGCTTGCGGCATTGCCGGCGCGCCCGGAGGCGGAGCCGTCAACCACTCGTGCATGTGCAGGGCGAGCGCCGGGTCTACGCCGCAAAGTCTGGCAGCCATGCGCGCCGGCACCTGCTTGAGGCGGATCGCAAGCCGGCGTGCGTCATTGTGCAAAGTTGCCAGCGACATCGTAGTTCTCGAAGTAGCGGGTAAAGGTGTAGCCCGTCAGCACGCGGGCGGCGAGCTGAAACGCAGCGCAGCGTTGTGTGATTGCGCCTGGCGCTGGTTCGTCGACGACCCGGCAGACATAGCCTTCGGGCTGGCGCAGCTCGAACGCCGGAATGGACTCGTGAAACGGGTACCAGACGTTGTACTTCTCGCCTTTGAATGCCGCGTACCGCTTGCCATAGAGTTCATGTGCGCGGGAGAACAGGCCTTTCATGAAGGCGACGTTCGGATCGCCTTGCTTGCGCGCGGCACGCCAGGCGGCGATGCCATCAGCCAGCATTTCCTTGACCAGAGGTTCCTCTCGGACGCGGAAGTTGACACCGATGTAGTCGACCACTCGCGTGCAAATGTCATCGAGGTCCGGCGATAGGGAAAACACCGGCGAAAGCTTCGCCGAGAGCTTGTAATCCTTGACGATTTGTCGGAACAGGCTGCTGCGCATTGGTGTTTAGTCTTTGATGATGGGAATTCGGCCCTGGTAGACAGCGCCCCCAGAGATTCGCAAGAAGTACTGCAGGTTCGGCAGTTGCATGACAAGGTCGTGCGGAATCAGGGGTACCTTCTCAAGCTGGGCCGAACGGGACACCGACCCGCTGAACTCGCCGATGTGGGCCTCGGTTCCGGTGCTGGTGCTGCTCGACACGACCAGGTTGCGAATAGCGGTGGTACCGGCCTTTTCGGAGAACCATTGCGCCGTGTCGATGTCTTCCAATCGTAAGACGATCTGGTTGTTCAAATTGCCCAAAACCTGCTGCATTTTGGCCACGTTTCCCAGCTTGGCCGTGAAGTCGGAGCGGGTCTGGTAGGCAACGAAGGCCTTGAAGCCGGCGCCGCGGCCCTTGTTCAACAGCTGAAGCAATTGCTCGTTGATGGCCTCGGCCGCTTCGTCGACCACCAGGACGATCTCAGGTGGTTTGGCGTAGAAGTTGTAGATCGCACCCGCGACAGAAGCGATGTCCGCAAGCAGCATCGACATGACAGCCTGGGCCACCATCGAATTCGATAGGGAGTCCGCCCCAACATACAGCACGGCCTTCTGCTTGATGACCTTGTCGATATCCCAGATCTCGCGGTCATCCTCAAAATCGTCCGCCTTCGGCGCAAGCATCAAGCCGGTCTCGCCGGTCGCCAGCATCTGCAGCAGGGGCAGGGCGGATGCGATGATCCGGCCGTAGTGATCGCGGTCGTGTTGATAGGTAGAGATGAGGCCGTCGATCGCTTCATGCCCGTTACCGAGCTTCGAGAATCGGTCGATGTACAGGCTGACCATGGCGTCCAGCCGGGTGCCACCCGCCTTCTGTGCAACCTTCTGCATATATCCCGCGGCTTCCTCTTCCCAATCCGGCTTCCCGGCTTCGGGGAAGAAGCGCTCCAGCCCACGCTCAAGAAGATTGTTGATGCCGTTCTGTGCGTACTGCAGGATCGATCGCAGGTTCGGCTTGTCGCCGACATAGAGCTCGCCTTTCACGGCGCGGTCGATGAACAGGAAGGCGAACTGGCGGAAAGGGCCTTCCTCCATCAGTTGGGCGATACGCGTTGGGATCTCCGAGGGCTGAGACCAGTTTTCCAGCGGATTCAACCGGATAGACTGCGATGGTGCGGCCTGTTTCCAGTACAGGAACTTGCGGCCGGTCCGCTCGCATTCGCGCTTGCACCTGGCGACCCAGTCGGGATCATTCTTGGGATCAATCGCGATCAAAATGTCATTCGGGTTGTGAATGACCTGTGTCGAGATGAGTTCGAACGTTCGGGTCTTCCCGGAGCCAGTCGTGCCGCTGATCGAGGTGTGGCCGCCCATTGCCTTGTAGTGAAAGGGGACGGGAATGCGCAGGGATTCCATGCCACCGATCCAGGATTTGCCCTGGGGCGATCGGTCGGCAATGCTGTTCTCCGGGGCGAACGTCTTCTCGATGGCCTTGACGGTGTCCTTCGGCAGCCACTTTGGCAGGCCCGGGATGTCGCTCGACGGCATACGCAGGATGTCGTGGGCAATCTGACAATGCTTCTGGGTCCATTCGTAGCCGGTACCCAAATACATGGCATCGTCGTCCTTGTCATCCGAGCGCAACTTGCGGCTCTGTGTCAGGAGATCATCGATCCGGACGAGGGTTAGCCACTTCGTGGAGATGGAAAGACGGAACCTGAGCGCACGCCACACCTGGCTGGAGCGAAAGAGCAGGAATGCCATGCCACCCAGCGCAAAGTAGCCACTGTTGGGCATGCCGCTCACCAGAAGCAGCAGGACAGCCAATGCCCAACCGACGACCGCGCGGAACTCGTAGATGGGACGGAAGTGGTTAATGTACTGGTTCATGCTTCAGGGGCTTGGGAGGCAGGCAGGATCAGGTCGCCAACTTCGTTGACCAGCAGGATGTCTTGCCCCACGATCTTGTAGAGATGCTTGAACTTGCGCAGATTTTCGATGAGCGTCTCGGAGGCAATGCCATAGTTGCCGAGCGAGCGCTTACTGATGGCAACCTTTCCCTCAACCCGGGTTACCTTCGTCTTGCCGGCGGCCGCGTCCTGGGAGAGCGCCTTGAAGAATTCGCGCATGAGGTTCGAGGTGCCTGCAATCGCCTTGAATGGATCCTCGGCCGGTGCTTCTTTGCGTAAGGATCGGGCACCGTCGAGCTGTACGGCGTTAGGCGACGCACGGTGCTGCGCGCTCGCATCGCTGCCGGCCTGATGGAGTCCGGCTGGGGAGCTTGGATCCGCCTCGGTCGTAGTCTCCGGTTGCTCCACTTCCACGGGCGTCGCCGTCCCCGTCTCGGGTACGGGCGCCGTCTCCGTTCTCGCCTGCGCGGGCGGCGTCGACGCGCCGGTGATGGCATCAACAGCCAGCGCTTGTGCTGACGGGGCAGGCGTTGTGTCCGGGGCAAATGCCGCCCGACGGGCCTTCAACTCGAACTGGGTGACGGTTTCGATGGCCTGACGCACCACCTTGTGCAGCAGCGTTTCCAGGCCGGCTGGCCGTGGATCTGGGTTGATGGCGCCGAACAAATCGGTCAGTACCTGGCTGTCAAATGCGCCTAACCGCTCCGTACCCAGAATTTCCCGCGCGAGTAGTGCCGTGCGCATCCGCTCGCTCGGAAGAGGTGCCTCACGGCGGGTGACCCGGTAGGTGTCATCGCCAAGCCACGCGCCGAATGCCCCGTGTGCGGCAGGAACCCATTCCGCTCCATCGCGCATCCGGTGAAACTGGAAGTGGCGGCAGGGCTCGTCCAGCCGCGAACAGCACGCGGCGAGGAACAGCGCATACAGGTACTGAGGCTCGAGCTTGCGCCGGCGTTCCGAGGTCTGGTCTGCGGCAAACTTCTGGGCGCCGGACAGTCGCATGGCGAAGTACGCGGCTTCGACCGTCGCGCGGAATGCCCCACCAGGCTCGGCGTGCTCTGTCGGCCGAAGCGGCATGCTGGAGAACCAGGCGGCACATCGATCCAGGACGCTCAGCCACTTCGTGCGGAAGTCTCCGTCATCCGATTCGTTGGCATACTGTCGGACCAACGCCAGGCGGCTGTCGTGGGATGCCAGCAAAGCCGCTGGAGTCAGGTGGTGATGGTCCGTCATCACTTGCCCTTCTTGGCCAGGAACCCGCCGATTCCGCTAGCGGCTTTCATGCCCAGACGCCCGGCCGCACCCCCGCTCAGCCCGCCTCCGGAGCCGAAGATTGCGCCCGCCATCTTGGGGATCTCCAGTGCGACAAGCAGCATGAAAATCGCGACGCCGAGCGCATAGGCAGCGCCCGCAAGGGACTGGGTGCCGATGTCAGTCTGATCGACCATGGTGGAAGTGAATGCGCTGGAGACGAGTCGCGCCATGACGGAGGCAACGACCGTGTACATCGAGGCGCTAATCATGAAATCGAGCCAAGAGACGAAGAAGCGGCGCGAATAATCCGAGAATGCGAGCGCGACAGCGAGAGGGCCCACGACGATGCCGACGGCGGCCTGAACCTCCCCTAAAGCGATGAAGAAGCTGTAGAGCAGCGCTGCAACCGCACAGACCACAAATGTAATGATGAGGACGATCCCGGAAAGGGCTACGCTAAGGACGGAGAGGCCGCTTGCCGCGTCCATAGCCTTGTTGTAGGTGTCGAGGAAGCCGGTGCCTACCGAGATGAGCGTCAAGGCCGGATTGCTGGAGCGAGTACCGGCGATCTTGTCGCCGAGCATTTTGAACCAGTCAAAAATTCCCGGTGCGAACTTGTCGTACCCCAAATAGATCCCTGCGAAGATCCCCAAGAGCATGAACGCCTCAAAAATGTCCGTCCACGCCGTGGTCGGATCGTTCGTTGCAGCGAATCGGATGCCGGCCAGAGTCAGCGTGATGAGTGCTAAGCCATAAGCCACCTTGTCGGTCTCCGATCGGATGGTCTGACTCAGCGGTGTAGCGCTTGCGATCAGGCCGCTGCGAAACGACTCGAACTGGCCGACCCAACTTTTGAGAGATTCGGCGATCGTCCCTTTCTGTCCGGAGAATGACGGCGGGGTCTTGGTGGATTCTTCCGCCTGCGACCCAATCATCAAGGGGGGAATCTCGGTCTGAGCGAAAGCCACGTTTGCGTGCAATAGCGCAGCAGTGACCAGTAGAATCAATAGACGCAATAGCATGGCTTCCTGGCACCCGCTCAGTCGGCTTGCAGCTTGCGAGAGAACACCCGGGCACGCAACTGCCGGAGCTCCTCATCCTGCGCAGTCGTGATCGCGCGCATAGCCTCAGCGCTTTGCGTTTCCCTGGCGACGCTCTGTTGGTCCTTATCCGCGTCCGCTTGGGCCCGCACGCTCATGAGCTGCAGCAAATCCGAGTTCTGGCTGGCAAGAACGTCCAGCATCTGATTGGTGGATTGCGCCGCCGCCTGAGCCGTCGGCGAGAGCTTGACCTGTGCCTGAATCTTCTGGCGGCGCTGCGCGACAGATTGAGTGTTCTTGAAGATTTGCTCGCCCAGACTAAACAGGTTCTTGGCAGTCTTGTCGCCGTTGCTCAGCAGCTGGCGCTGGTCCTGGAACCATTGCTCCTTGGTCTTGCCCGAGGCGACGACCATGCTCTGGATCTTCTTCAAATAGTCGGCGTTGTCGGAGACAGTGCCATACAAGTCCTTAAGCGTAGTGCCATAAACCTCGTACTTGCCGATGTCATCCTTGATCGCGTCCAGCTGCTCCGTCAGGGAGGCGGCGTCCAGGCCCGTGGACTGCAGAAGCTGGTTGGCCATCATCTTGTACTGGTAGGCGATATTGGTATTCTCGTAAACCTCCGTTTTCAGCGATTGCATTGCTGTCATGGTGGTCTGAATGAGTCCCACCCAGTCGGTGACGGGCAGCGCGGCATGGGCCGAAGAAGCCCCGAATACCGAGGTGGCGATGGCGATGTTGGCGATCCACTTCTTCACGTTGCTTCTCCAAAGTTATGCTGCGCGCGCGAGCATTTCGCGCACGTAGCGGTCTTGCCAGTCGGGTCCGCCCGATGCATGGTGCTTGTCGCAGATGGACTGTGCGACACCGTCCGAGCGCAGCATGGCTACCATCTCGTCGGAAAATGCCGTCTGCAGCATCCGGGTCTGGGTGTTCGTGATCAGGAGGTAGTCGCGGTTTGGCACCGCCTCAGAGATCAGCTGAACCTGATCATCGGTCAGGCCAAACTTGTCCTTGTAGAGCTCCGGACTGGTCTTGGCCTGGCCGTTAGGCAGGTAGACCCAGTTGGCGATGTTTTCCTTGAGGATTTCGAAGTTCGCGACGCGTGCAATCTGGCGAAGAGACTGCGTCGCGGACCAGATGGCGCCGTTGAGCTTCCGAATGGTGGTAATCCAATCCTCGTAGCGCCGATAGAAGCGTTCGTTCTGGAAGAAGAAGCCGCATTCCTCCACCTCGATGATCGTGTAGCGGATACCGTCCATCGACTGGCTGATGCGATGGAAGGCATAGTCGGTGAACAGGACCGCTGCGCGTTCATACTTCTGGAACAGCTCACCCATCTCGATGCAAAGGTTGTCACTGACGGCGAATGCGTCTTCGGCGTGATCGAAGAAGTGACCGTATTGACCACCCTTGAGCCAGATCTGAAGCCGCGCGCGAAGATCAGCATGCAGCATCGTCGAGAGCGAACTGAGGGTCCAGCGTTCGCGGGGGTATCCAGCGACCAGCTTCACGGCCTCGAAGAGGTCCTGGACTTGCTGCGGCGACAGCGTGAAGTCATCGTCTTCGAGGGCGAGCGTCAGCCATTCCGTGACGTAGGTGAAGTTCGCGGGATCGGCCAGCAGCGACAAGGGATTGACCGGCGTGCCGGTCTGGAACTTGCCCGTCACGTCGATGAACGTGCCGCCACTGAGCAGCGTGGGAATGCGGGTAGATCTATCCTTGTCGAAGCGAATCCGACGCGCCTTGTGCCTGTCGCCCTGCGACACCAGAAAGTTGAGGAATACGGATTTGCCGGCACCAATCGGGCCGATCACGAACAAATGACCATTGCCGCCCCGCTGATGCATGTCGACGCGCTGGATAGTCCGGTGGCGGGTCGGCAGGCAGGTGAGCGGGGGAACCTCGGCGCCGGTCTTCTCGCTCAGCCATGCGTTGAAGGTTGGGCCTTCCAGAACGGAGCGGACGGGTGCGATATCGGACACGGCAGGCGTTTCGACGAACTGCAGTCGCCGTTGCTTGTCCCAGCGACCGGGCAGGGTGCTGTTCCAGGCAGGCATCAGATTGGCCTTCTCGCGGATCGCCCCGAAGCCGGCGTTGGTCAATGCGCCGACCACCTCGCTGACGGCGTCCTCGCATTCACTTTCCGAATCCGCGTAGATAATCACCGAAATGTTGGCAAAGCCGTGCTGCACGCCCTCGGCGGTGAGCCGTTTGAGGGCGTGACCCGCTTCCTTGGCGAGCTCTTCACGGCCTTCGTCGTTCTCGCTTTCCTCCTTCGAGACGTACTGCTTCATCATGGAGCGCAGGTTCACCGCGGCCATCTTGTAGAAGCGGCGAACCTTCTCGATGTAGGCGGTCGCGCGTGCAGTGTCGAGGAAGCGGTACATGATGCAGATGTCCAGTTCGGCATCGACCTGCAGGAGACTGTCTAGTGCCGCTTCCTGAAAGCTCATCCATTCCTTCACCGCGACCACTGCCGCATAGCGCTTGCCGTGGGCAGATTCGAACAACAGTCGCTCGGCGCCCACTGTGACCTCGGATTCAGTCAGGTGCGTGTCGAGCAAGGTGACCGGATAGCGGATGCGACGCGGCGGCACGCTGGGGTTGGCAACCTGGTGGAGCGCCGCATAGCTGTCCTGCATCGTGAGCCGGGTCGGCTTAATGCGCGGGATGCCGCCGGCAAACGCGTCAAGCATGGCCTCGAAACGGCGGGTATCGGCGCGCATTTTTTCCATATCGAAGGCGAACGCACTGCGAGAGAGCACAGTATCCTTGGCGGCTTCAACAATGGCGCCGTAGACCGATCGTCCGCCCACCGTCATGTGGTAACCGATCTTTTCAAAGAACTTGGCGATGCCCGATTCGGGTGTATAGGCGATGCTGAGCGCGTGCGTGTTGCGGAAGTATCGGCCCGTAGTCATGTGCGTGCGGTTGAGCGCGTTGAGGCGCGCGTCCGCAGCGTTACTGAATTCGCCGTCAATGAAGCCGGTGGTTCGGCGATGGGACAGGCGCCACCAGGCTGTGATCCGGTTGTCGAAGGATCGGCAAGCCTGGTCGAGCTGGTCTCGGGCCGATGTGATGTCACTGGCGTCGGCGCTGTCCGCATCGACGCCGCGAAACTCGTAGGTCGCAAGAAGGGAGCCGTCCTTGTTCAGGATCAGCTCCGGGGTGAGGGAAGTGAGCCACGGCACGATCTCTGCCAGCGGCCGGCGTTTGAGTTTCAGCATGGCAAGTCACTGTCAAAGCCGTACGGGCGGCGGAACACCGCGTCGGACTTGCCGTGCCAGGGCACCGACTCGTACAGGTCGCCGTACATGTTGTAGACGTTGAGGATCTGGTTCCACCACGGATCTCGGCTCGTCAGCCACGCCAGCAACGCATGGGTGCAAAGGCCGATGACGAAGATCGACACCGGGATCTCCCAGCCGCTGCGGTAGGTCACATAGATCAGCAGCGCGACGATGGTGCCGTTGGCGATGGCGAGGCCACGTACCGCGCCTGCGATCAGGCGAGGCATCGACAGGCCGATGCTCACATGGTGCTTTCTCATCTCTTAGAAGCCGGTGCAGGCGGCGACGATGTTCAGCGTCTTCAGGATCGACGGCGCCGCTGCGGCCAGGCCGACGCCAACGCAAGCCCCCGAGATGAACTTGGACAGGCTCGATTCGGCATTGGCATAGGCATAGGCGCCCAGCACAATGACGATCAGGCCGATGACGAACAGATACTTCGTGTTGATGAAGGTGGCGATGCCGCAGATGAAGTTGCCAAGATTGCCGAGGAACGAATCGTCCGCGGCGACGGCGGAGGTGGCGACTGCCATCATGCCGACGAGCAGCAAGGCGGACGGGGCGTACTTGCGAGCTGTTGCGCGGGCGCGCTGTGAGAACGGGGAGGTCATGCGAAAAGACTCCTGAGGTTTAGAAAACGCGTTGGTATTCGTAGTCGTTATTGCGAAAGCCCTTGATCTCAATGATCTCGGAGAGCACGCGCATGTCTCCCGAACGCTTCATGTGCACAACGTAGTGAATGCAGTCGGCAATGAGGCGACGCATGTCTTCGACTTTCCAGCCGGAACCGGGCGGGATGCCGAGCAGCGCCATGCTTTCGAGACGGGACAAGGCCATGCGGGGACTGGGCGCATGCAGCGATCCCATGCCGCCGTCGTGGCCGGTGTTAAAGGCCTGGAGCATGTCGTACGCTTCGCCGCCCCGGACTTCGCCCACGAGAATCCGGTCTGGCCGGAAGCGCAGAGAGAGCGCGACGAGATGCTGCGTGGTCACGCCCTTGTCGGCGTTGGAAAGGAGCCGCACGACGTTCGGCACGCTGGGCTTGAGCTCCGTCGTGTCCTCGATGGTGATGACCCGCTCCTCCGGTGGAATCTCGCCGACCATGGCATTGAGTAGCGTGGTCTTGCCTGAAGACGTACCGCCTGCCACCAGGATGTTCTTGCGCAGGCGGACTAGCTCGCCGAGCGCCTGGGCGAGTGCGTCGTCCTCGACAGGGCCGCAGAAGATGGGCGTCTCGGTTTCCGTGCGCGCATGCCGGGATGAGAACGCGCCGGCCTTCACATAGTCCGACAGGCGCATGTTCTTCTCGCGATGCCGCCGGATGCTCAGAGCGTGGCCGTCGATCGACGTTGGCTGCATCACGGCGGCGATGCGCAGGCCCTTTTGACCGGCGTTGATGATGCCCTGGGCCGTGCCGCGCACCGCGGACTTTTCTACCGACGACGCCAAGGAACGGATCGCCCCCTCGATCTTGAACGGATCGATCTCGATCTCGAGTCGGGTCATGATGCCGCGTCGCTCGACCCAGATGCTGTTGTGGCGATTGATCATGACCTCCGCCACGTCATCCGCATGAATGACATCGTGCAACGGCGCCAGCGATTCGAAGAACATCGACACGGCGCTGTCGGCAAGCTGCGTGAGCTGCAGAAGAGGGTGGTTGGTGGACGCTGATTCCATGCCCGCTATTGTTGGCGGGCAAACGGTCCTGTAGTCGACTGAAAGCTAGGCGATTTTCAAGAGCTTTTGACGAAGTCGTGCGGCGCCGGTCCGCTCAAGTCGTAGCAAGAGGAACATGTTCCTTCTCAGGATAGCGAATGACGCGGTCAAATCCTGAGCTTTCGAAGGTAGACACCTCGCTGGCGCCCTTCGCCGCGGGGAATCGGGTGGCGGCATAGCGGCTGGCGCTGGGCGAGCCATCCCGACGGCTGTGGAGGTATCAAATTGAGGTGAAGCGAGAGGAAAATTGGAAAGCTCAGCAAATTGGCACAGCTTTCGAGGGCAGATGCATGCCATTTCGCTGATTCAATTAGCGGCATCCCAAAAGCCCGCCGCATCATGCGATTCCTACGCAGATCCACCGACAAAGCCAAGCCCCTGACCGTTGCGCCAGGTATGTATGGCGAAGAGCGTCCAGAGCAAGTCATTTTCGATCGGACCACGCGCATCACCGTGGACCGCAATCACTGGAAGCTCGCAACGGTCGGCGCCGCGTGCGTCGCACTCGCGGCGATTCTGACCCGCGAGCCGCCGCCGTCGGTGGTGAAGGTCGTTGGCGTTTCGGCGGATGCGACCGGGAAGCCGATCACTCGTGAACTGGACGCATTCCATCCGGATGAACGACAGGTGAAGGTTGCGCTCAAGGACCTCGTGCAGCGGTGGTTCACGATCGAGCCCATTCTGACGCCTCAGATCGAGTCGTCGCGCATGGCGGGGAATCTGCGGTCGGTGCGAGAGCAGATGCTGGGATCGGCCAAGGAGCAGTTCAAGGCATGGGTGGATGAAGACGAGCCGTTCCGGCAGGTGATGTCGGCGCCGACGCTCACCCGGGAACCGAAGTTCACCAATATTGCCAGCCTGCCCGATAGCACCGTGGTTGTGGAATTCGTGACCACGACCACCGAGGATGGGTACAAGCCGCGCAAGCAGCGGTACGCGATCACGTTCCGCTATCAGGTCAAGCCGGCGGACAAGGAAGCCATGCTCGGGACGAACCCCTTTGGTGTCTTCCCCATCTTCTTCTCCATCCAGAAATCTGCGGCCTGAGCCGTGCAAATGCCCATGGAAGCGCGCACCCCCTCCCGACTTCTCCCGCTGGCCATCGCCCTTGGCCTGGCACTGTTGCTCTCCATCCCCGATGGCAACGCGGCGGAAAAGAATGGGCGACGCCTCGGCGCAGGCGTCGCCGGCCTTGGCATCGGCGATCTGAGCGATGCCATGAACCCGGGCAACCCGTTCAACGGCGGTGTCGATCCGATCGCGTTGCCGGGTGATTCACGCCTCGTCGTATTCACGTACAGCCGCGACCAGATCTTCCGCGTGCTGAGCGCGCCTCTGAAAGTCACAACGATCGAGTTCCCGGACGATGAGCAGATCGTTGGCGACCCGGCATGGGGCGAGAACGTGCGCTGGGATTACGACACGGATGGCGCCAACCATCTCTATGTGAAGCCGCAGGCGGCGGGTCTCGTCAATACCTTGTCGGTGAACACGAATAAGCGTAGCTACGAGTTCACGCTGGTGTCCTCGCCGCTGGGCGGCATCTTTTACCAGAAAGTGCGCTTCCGCATTCCGACCTCCATCTCGGCCAAGGTCAAGGCGCGCAACGATGCGCGCGACGAGCAAGGGGAGGATGCCAGGTCAGCCGGGGCCGAAGCGCGCAACCCTGACGCCGTCGGGGTGTCGCCGGACCAGCTGAACTTCGAGTATTCCATTTCCGGCACCGCCAGCTTCAAGCCGGAGACCGCGTTCGACGATGGCAAGGCGCTCTGGCTACGACTGCCTGCCGCCGCGTTGCAGAGCTGGCCGGTCGCGCTGGTGAAGGACGGCAGCGACTTTGTCGTGGTCAACCAGATCCGCCGCGGCGGCTATCTGGTGGTGCAGCGCCTCGCCGATACCATCGTCCTGCGCTCCGGTGACGATGAGATCAAGATCGAGCGGGGCCGTCGTCGCGTTCTGGGATTGTTCTGATGCGCGCCTCGAAAATGGATCCGAATGCAGCTTCCGTGAGCGATGTGCAAGTACGAACCGTGAAAGGGAAGCTGCCCCGCAACGTGATGTTCGCTCTCGGCGGCATCACGGCGGTGCTGGTGGGCGTCCTGGGCTACTACTTCCAGACCATCACGGACGAGCAGCTTGAAGCGAAGGCCGAACAGGCGCGTGCCGATCAGATCAAGCAGCGCGCGGGCAATGCTGACACTGGGCAAAGCCTTGAGGCGGCGATTCGCGCTCAGGCGGACAAGGCCCGCGAGGAAGCCGACAAGCAGCGCAAGGAAGCCATTGTGCCGGACACCAAGAAGCCGGTATTAACTGCTGCCGATCTGAACGGCGGTGGAAAAGCTGCGCCCACGGTAGATGCCAAGAAGAACGAGGAGGATGATCTATTCACGGCGCCGGTGTTCAAGTCCGGCGCGCGCAAGTCTCAACTGAATCAAGGGCGTGTGCCTGCCGGGATTGCGGATGTCTCGGACCCTGCGCAAATGCGTGCGATCCAGCAAGCGGTGGCCGCTCGCCAGGGCGCGGCGAATGCGGCCGCGCTTGCACAGGACAACGCGACGCCACAGCAAGTCTCCGGTGACCGGCAGTTCCTGCGCGACGCCGGCAGCATGAGCACCTTGCGAACCGGCTTCGATGGCAAGTTGCCAAAATGCACGGTCAGCCGAGGCTTCGTCATCCCCGCAACGTTCGCCGGTGGCCTGAACTCGGACAAGCCCGGCGAGTTCCGCGCCACCGTATCCCAGGACATCTACGACACCGTGCAGGGTACCTGCAAGGTGATCCCTGCCGGCAGCACGCTGGTCGGTATGTATAGCGCGGACATTGCTGTCGGGCAGGAGCGCCTTCTCACGGCGTTCGTGCGCATGCAACTGCCCAACGGCAAAACCGTGCCGCTCCTGGGGATGCAGGGTGCCGATCCAGATGGGACCGCCGGTAATAGCGGCGACGTCAATAACCACTTCTTGAGGATCTTCAGCGGTGCGCTGGTGATCGGTGCGCTGTCGCTTCGTTTCAACGATAACCCGACGACGACCACCGTCGGGCCGGCCGGTCTGGTCGCTTATGGAAACGCCGCGGGTCAAATTGCCACGCAGACGGCACAGACCATCCTGAACCGCAACCAGAATATCCGGCCGACCATCACGACCGATCCCGGGCAAAGGATGATGGTCCAGGTCAAGCATGACATCGTGCTGGAGGCCTATCGTGACTAAACGGTTCGCAGCATTCGTTGTCTGCGCCGTCGCATCGCTTGCCGCGCAAGCTGCAACGATGGACGCGGTCATTAGCCCGAACGCCATTGTGGTGAAGGTGGACGGCCAGGCGCGGGTGCACACCCTCGAAGGCAAACCGGTCCTGTATTGCGGACTCGAACCATTCCTCGGGTGGTCGGCGCGTCTGCTCGGTGCGCAGATCGATCCCGGTGCGGAGGCAGGCCCAGTCGTCACGCTTGCCGGCAAGACCGTACCGATCGCCGCGTTGTTTGTGCGTGAGGGTTGGTTGCGCCCACCCGTGCTGAATGATGCCGCACAGGAAGCGCTGGCCGAGCGACGCGGCGGTTGGGCGTGTGCACCCAAGACGGAGCCGTTCGCGCAGATGGGAAGCCGGGTGGACCCCAGGATCACGGCGGGCATTGCCATGAACGAGTCGTCCTACCGCGGCCGCCCCTGGCCGTGGACGCTCAATGTGGCCGGTCGCGGCATGTTCTTCTCGACGCGCGAGGAAGCGTATGCGGCCATTAACCGGCTGCTCGCCAATCAGCGCTGCGATTTCGATGTCGGGCTGATGCAGGTGAACTGGTGCTACCACGGCAAACGGTTCGCTTCGCCATGGGAGGCGCTTGCGCCGGCCACGAACATTCGCGTGGCGGAAGACATTCTGACCGAGAACCTGCAACGCAGCGGCTCCGCCATGAAGGCGGTGGCGTGGTACCACAGCGCGAACCCGGAGCGCGGTGGGCCGTACTTCTCCCGATTCATGAAACACGTCGCGCAATTCCGATGATCAGGCCGCTAATCCTCTCCGCACTTGCACTGGTGGCGACGCACGCCATGGCGGCCGACACCGACCCGCTGGACTTCGACTATCAGGTCGTCGCGCGCGCCGCCGATCGCCCTGCCATGGTGTTTAACGATGGGCTGTCGACCTACATCCAGCCGCGACATGGCCAGGCCGTGCAGGCCGATGGCGCCATCCAGAGTGGCCCATACTGGGTGATCGACGGCGTCCCGGACGTCGTCCGCTATTCGGTCAGCGGCCAGCCGGTGGTCGCACGCTGGAAGCGTGCGAACGGCTTTACCTCGGAGCCAGTAAGTCCGGTGGGCGAGATGGCCCGTAGCCCCGCCGCAATCTCTGGGCGCCTCGCACTGATCGGCAGCTATGCCAGCCAGCCCCTGGTGCGCGCTGGCCGTTCGAACCTGCCGCTCGCGCAGCTGGTGAAGTCGATTGCGCCGGCAGGCTGGAGCGGCACCGCGCAGAAGGATATCCCCTTGACCGAAGAGGTGACCCTCGAAACGCGCGACGGCGAGAACTGGCTGCAGGCACTCGCCCGCGTGCTCGAGCAGCGCAATCTCTATGCGGAAGTGGACTTCAGCCGCCGCAATATCGCGCTGCGCGCCGGGCCGCCGAAGAGCTTCGCCGTGGTCGAGGGCGGCGTCGCGGCCGCAACCCCTGACGGGAAGCTTCAAGCCGCTGCGCCGACAGCTGACACGCTGCCTGCTGGCCATGTAGATGCGGTAACGCCGGTAGCCGGGACACCGCTGCCTGACGGCCCGACACTGGCATCGGCCTTCGGTGCCTTGGCGATTCGCGACACGAAGCAGGGCCGCATTGAAATCCGATTCGAGCAGGAGCCCAAGGATCTAGTCTTGCGGGACGCATCCGACAGCAAGATCTGGACGCGGTGGGACGAGGCCCAGCGCGTACTGTCCTTCGCCACGGTCGATCGCTTCACGGCGACGGCGGATGGCAAGTCTGTCGACGTGACGCGCACCCCGGAGATCGACTATGAGTTCCCGAACCAGAACGGCGCCGGTCTGGAAATGGTCTTCGAAAAGGACGGTGCGACCTATCTCAGCTTTGCCAAGTCGTTGGTGAGCGTGTCGGTGTTCGGCGATGAACACCAGCGCAACGGCGAACTCAAGGACCGCTACTACAGGTTCAACGGCATCGCCGCACGCCTGACCGTGATCGCGGATGGGAGTGTGGTCTACGTTGACCGTGTGCCGCAGGTCCGGTTCAAAGAGCAGCCTGGAAAGGTGGCGCTGTGAGGATAGGCGCGATCGCGGTCGTCTGCACGGTCTTGCTGACCGGCGTCGCCCATGCCGACTGCCTGGACGATGCCGCGGTGTTTCACGGCGTCAGCCCATCTCTGCTGCGGAGTATCGCGATGCAGGAGTCCACCATGCGGCCGTGGGTGACGAGTCGAAACGCGAACGGGTCGGAGGATATCGGGCTCATGCAGATCAATTCGATCCACCTGCCGCGGCTGAGCCGGTACGGCATCACGCGCGCCCACCTGTTTGATGGATGCATCAACGCCTACGTCGGCGCGTGGATTCTGCGCGAGAACATCCAGCGCTTCGGGCCGACGTGGAAAGCGGTCGGGGCCTACAACGCCTCCTCACCCGACAAGCAGTTGCGCTACGCCAACCAGATTCATGCGCGGTGGCAGGCGCTGCAGCGCGCCGCCTTGCGGTAGTTCCTTCACCTCAATCGAACGCATAGCTATGTGCCAATCCAACCGAACCACCCGCATTGCTGTCGCCGCAGCATCGTTGCTGAGCGGCCTGATCCTTGTGCCAGCGGTGCACGCCTCGCAACTCTCGAACGACGGCTGGCAACACCTGCAGCCGCTTCGTGCCCCCAAGGCTGCCGTCAACCCGACCATGCTGGCCGCGAATACGCCCTCCGTGGTCGCCGCGGCACCTAACAAGGCGAGCACGCCGGCAGGGCCGGGTGCCGCGCCAACGGTCGGTGCGGCGTTCCGGCTTGTCAAAGGGGAGGCGCTGCAACAGCAGCTACAGAACTGGGCGAATCGGGCCGGTTGGACCGTCGCATGGAATGTCCCGGACGGCTGGATTGTGCCCGGCGACAAGGACTACGGCAGTGACTTCGAAAGCGCCGTCAAGCGCGTGGTCGAAGAGCTGGCCAACAACGGTGCGGACGTGGTGGGCGATAGCTGGCGCGGCAATCGCACGGTGATTATCAGCCAAAACGGGATGGTTCAGTGATGATGCAAATGATGAGGAATACGGCGCGCTACACGGCGGCTATCGTTGCGGCTGCAACACTGCTGTCCGGCTGCGGTGTGATGGAGACGCGCAACTTGCAGGACACCATCGGCAGCGACGCGCACGCGGCTTACGCCGATGCACCACGCAGCCGCCCGGTGTTCCGGGTGCATGAAGGCGCCTGGCTGATGGGAGAGAAGATCCGAGCCAGCAAGCCGCAGCCGGACATCTACAACAAGCATGTGGTGTTCAGGGGCACGCTGGGCTCGTTGACCGAAGCCGCGAGCTGGATCGCACAGAGTATCGGCGTGCGTGCGACTGTAGACGCATCCGCCGTCGCAACCTCTGTGTCTGGCACCGCGCCGACCCAGCCGGCCGGCGCTGCGCGGCCGACTGGTCCTATCCCGATGGGTGGCACGCCCCGCGTGGACCTGGCCACCTCGCTGGCCGGCACGTCTGCGTCGGGCCAGGGTGCTGGCATGGCGCTGTCTGTGCCCTTGACCCTTAGGTACGAAGGCAGCTTCAAGGGCTTCCTGGATGCCGTCGAGGCGCACTTTGGGGTCTGGTCTCGTTACAACGACGGCACGGTCTCGTTTTTCAGGACGGAAACCCGGACCTTCATGCTGCCGAGCCTCGCGGATTCGTCCTCCATGAATGGCTCGATCACGACGTCGGACAGCAGTTCCGGCGGCACGGCCGGCGCCGGAGGCAATGGCGGGTCTGGTGGAAGCGGGGCGGGAAGAAGCGGTCAGTCCATGACGATGTCGACCGAGATGAAGCCCTGGGAGACGCTGCAGGCGACCGCTAAGGCAGTCGCTGGCGCGAGCGCCGACGTCGTGGTGGACAAGAATCTCGGCACCCTGACGGTCACCGGCGACCCCGTGCAGTGCGACCGCATTGAGCAGTTCGTCAAGAGCCTCGTGGCGATGTATGGCAAGCAGGTCGCCATCGACGTACAGGTCTACGAGGTGCGCGTCACGCGCGAGGACAATTTTGGCCTGAACCTGTCGCTTGCCTATCAAAGCTCTAGCGGTAAGCCCGACGTCTCGTTCAGTTCCGTCAGCACGCCCACGATTTCAGGGAGCGCCACCGCCATGAATCTTGGCGCGACGATCATGAGTGGTCCTTTCGCCGGCAGCAAGGCCGTGGTGCAAGCGCTTTCGACGCTCGGCAATGTGTCACAGGTGGTATCGCGCTCGGGCGTGACGCAGAACGGCAAGGTGCTGGCTCTGCAGACCGCCACGCTGCAGGACTATGTCGCGCAGTCGCAAACAACGCTGGCTGCCAACGTGGGTTCCACCAGTTCCATACAGACCGGAACGGTGACCTACGGCTTCACCAGCAACTTCCTGCCGAAGGTTGTCGATGGCCGCATCCTGATGAATTTCGACATGACGCTGTCGGACCTGCTGCCACTGCAGCGATTCAACTCGGGCGGCGATGCGAACCAGACCAGCGTGCAGCTGCGCACCATGCCGACCAACCGGTTCACGCAGTCGATCACCCTGAAGCCCGGCGAATCGCTGGTACTCACCGGCCTGCGCAACCAGAAGGCCTCCACGACCAACAACGGCGTGGGTGAGCCGTGGATGGCTGCGCTCGGCGGCGGGGTTGGTGCCCTCAAGGGAGACACGGTCATCGCCATCATGATCTCGGCCCGCTTGCTGTAACAGAGAGACCATTCCATGCAGAATCGCTCATTCAATCTTCGTTGGACCCCGGCCGCGCTGGCCATTGCCGCTACCATCGGCCTCTCGGTGACCGTCCCTGCCCATGGGGCGTCGACGATGTCGAACCCTGTTGCAGCGGCGATCGCATCGGCGGGGGGCGGCTCAGTGACGTCGCAAGCGGGGACCGGCTCGGCGGCGCAGCCGGTGGCTGGTAGCCCAGCGGCGGCCAATGGGACACCCACAGCGGCTGCCGCGGAGACGGCACAACCGTCGCGCACCACTGACGCGCCCGAACTCGCTGCGTTGCAGTCCCAACTGGCCTTGTGGAAGGCACGCGCCGAGATCGCCAAGTTCAAGGCGGAAGTGAAGCGTGCCGAGGATTCCATGGTGGCAGCTCCTGCTGGGGCGCCGCCGGGAGCGGGCGTGCCGTCGGTTTCGCTGGGCGGCCCAATGCCGACGGGCGGCGTCGCAGAGCGAGCACCGCGGCTCGCGCCGGAAGCGCCCCGGCTGGTGTCGTTGCGCGCATTCGATGGTCACTACAACGCCGTAGTGGATGTCAGCGGCCGCACGGTGCCGGTCCAGGCTGGCGACTCGCTGGACGGTGGCTGGAAGGTCGTGAGCATCGACGACGGCGGGGTAAAGCTTGCCAACGGCAAGCGCGTGCGCACGCTGAGGCCGTGAGCGATGGCGGAGATCCTGTCATTCCCCGGACTGAAAGGTGGCTTTGCCATCGGGCTGACCTGGCATCACGAGGAAAAGCAGCCGAGCAAAAGCGTCCTGCGCGCGAGGGCGCTGGAACTTGGCCGCAATGTGCGCTGGGGCGTCGTGCATGAAAGCGCGGAAGGCGCCATCCAGACCGGTTTCTGCGAAGCGATCGCCGGCGCGAAGCCGGCCGGGCTGAAGCCGCTCGCGGCGATCGTGGCGGGCCAGCACCGCCAGCCTTGGAGGGGGCTCTTTCATCTGCAGGGCAGCCTCTACTGGTACATCGCCGTCCGTCAGGGGCACGCCGTCATCGCCGGTGGCGACCGGGTTGGCACGCTCGAGGAACTGGCACCGGTCCGCGAGCGGCATCGTGCCCTGGGCGAATGGACGGAGGTTGAGGGAACGGTTCGGGATCTCGCGAACATGGCGCGGGCGTCGAAGGGCGTGTCAGCTATGCGAGACGTCCTGACCGGCCCTTGGAAGTCGACTTCCTATACCGTCGCTGCGGCGGCTGGCGTGGCGGCCCTTTTCGTGGGCGGGTGGTACTGGTACGACCAGCAGCAGGAAGCTGAGCGCGAGGCGCAATTGATGCGCCAGCGCGCGATCGCTGCAGCGCAGCGTGCCAATGAGGCTGCTCGGCAACGGGCGGTACCTTGGGTTGATGAAGCTACGCCGACCGCCTTCCTGCAGGCGTGCCGCCGCGCGTGGGACCGCCAGGCCCTCGCGGACGCGGGCTGGACGCTCTCCAGCTGGCGCTGCAAGCCGGCCACGTCGACGGCCCTGACGATCGAAATTACCTGGAAGCGGGAGGGCGGTTTGGCAGCCAACGCGCCGGGCGCGCTTTCCGCCGACGGAAATCAAGCGACGGCGACCGGAAATGCGCCGGCGGCTTTCCTGCCTTCGTCGCGCGCGGTGAATCGGCCTGCCGAAGCGCAGCGTTCGATGTGGACGTATGCACAGGGTACCGGCGTGGGCTTGCAGCTGACCTCGCCGCCGCCTCTGCTTCCGGCCGATGGCAACACGCCGGTTGATCCGTGGCTCGCAATGACGGCGGACTTTGGCTTCGGTGCACCGCCGTGGTTGGGCTTGGGCGAGGGGTTGGACGCGGTGGCGGGTCTGCGACTGACGGAAGTCAGCTACGACGGGGCCGCCCAGGCATGGAAAGGAACCGGAAGGCTATATGCAATGCGGGATGGCGCAGTGCCGCCTGCTGGGAGTCAACAACAATGATCGCGACGATCTCTCGTCTGTGGCGCAGTCCACGCAGTAAGTCGGCACGAGGCACCGCATTTGCAACCCGGGCCGAGCCGTCGGTGAAGTCCGATGCGCTCGCGTTGCCGAAGCCTCCGGAGGTGCTTGAGCCTCATATCCTCTATCCCCGCAACCTGCCGGCCACCTTCGACCGTGTTGCCTGCAACCTCGACCATCTGACGGCTGACCAAGCGGCGGCGCTTCGTCAACGCGTCGCGGAAAGCGGGCTGCACGTGGAGGATGTCGCCAGGGAGCTGGGCCTGACCGATGACAACGTGCAGCAAGTGCTGGCGGTGCACGGCTGCGACATCTACGTGGATGCCAGGCATTTCGGCACGCCGCGGCTTCTGACCTGGGAAGCCAAGGTGCGGCGCAGCGGTGCGGCTCCGCAAGTGCGCAAGGTGTCCGCGCAGGAGCTTGCCGTGCTGCGTCAGCAGCGCGGCGCCGGCCAGCAGCAGGACACCGACCTGCAGACCCTGACCCTCGCGCGCCGGCTGATCGCGGATTGCGCCATTCTGGTTGCCTCGGACATTCACATCCTGGTGCGCGAGGACCATACCGAGATCCAGGTACGAATCAAGGGCGATCTACGGACAGTTTCCGCCCAGTCAATGCGCCGCGAGGAGGGCGAACGCCTGATCCGTGCCATATACACCGGTCTCGCCACGGTGAAGGCGGCCACCTACAACCCACTGGACGTGCAGGACGCCCAGATCGCGGGCGACGCGCTGCCGGGCACGGGGCTGTCGAGTGTTCGGATCGTGCGCGGACCGGCCTACCCGGTGGAGAGCGGCGGCGGCTTCCTTGTTGCGCGGCTGCAATACCGGGAGCACCACGAAGGCGCACTGAAGGCGGATGCCATCGATGCGGCTAAGCGGCTGGACCTTCGCACGCCGAAGGTGCCGGGCGGCGAATTCAAGCTCGGCCAGATGGGCTACACGCCGCTGCAGGTGGAACTCATCTCGCAGCTGCTGCGCCGCCCCATGGGCGTGATCGTCGTGACCGGCCCGACCGGGAGCGGCAAGACCACGACTCTCTTTGAGTGCACGCGGCACCAGGCGCGCCTCTTCCCTCAAAAGCGGCTCATCACGATCGAGAACCCGACCGAGTATCCGATGGATTGGGCGATCCAGCTCACGACGGAAAGCGAACGGTTCCCGGAGATGCTGCGCATGACGCTGCGGATGGACCCGGATGCGGTGCTTCTGGGCGAAATCCGTGGCGTCGAGGAGGCGATCGCGACGCTGCAGGCGGCGGCGACCGGGCACCAGGTACTCACGACGCTGCACGTGACCGACCCGTTCGAGACATTCTCCCGACTGGTGATGCTGGACCACGTTCGTCTGGCTATGGACGTGATCGCCAATCACACCCAGATCATCGGCCTGATTGCACAGCGGATTGTGCCGCTGCTCTGCCCGAAATGCTCGGTCACCCTCGACAAGGCGTCTGAGCCGCTGCCGGACTACATGCTCAATGCGATGCGCTCGTGGGGGGATCTGTCTGAGGTGCGCGTTCGCGGGAGCGGATGCGATCACTGCCACGGCCAAGCCATCATTGGTCAACAGGCGGTTGCCGAGGTGGTCGTCACCAGCGAGCAACTGATGCAGGACTTCATCGACGACGGTGTCTTGGCCGCGCGGCGCAATCATCGGCGCCGGGAGGGATCGGACAAGCCCATGATTGCGCACGCGATGGATCTCGTGCTGGCCGGTCGTCTGTGCCCGGTCGACGCTGAGGGAAGCGTTGACGCGATTCCGATGCGGGAGCACCTATGAGCGGATTGTCTTGGGCCATGCGCCGGCGCCTGTATCAACAGGCATCGAGCCAATTGGAGAACGGGCTGACCCTCGCGCAAGTCATTGAGGACTTCCGGGAGCGGCAGGACAGGCGAGGCCGCAAGCGCGCAGCCGAGGCCGCGCACGAGGTCGGGCGCCAGGTGCGCGACGGCAAGGCGCTGATGGCGGCGATGGGCACGAGTCTCAGCGATCTGGAACGCAGCGTGCTGGACGCCGGCGAGAAGGCAGGGCAACTGCCGGACGCCATGCGGCTGGTGCTGGATGTGCGCGAGCTGACGACGCGGCTGCGCCGGAAGCTGCAGGCGAGCTTCTTTGCGCCAACGGTGTATCTGGCCACGCTGTATGTCGTCCTGCTGCTGATCGGTGGCTACATCGTGCCGCAGTTTCTCGACATCCTGCCGATCGGGAAGTGGACCGACTGGGCCTATGCCATGTACTGGATGGGCCAGTTGGCGGTGGGATGGCCTGCACCGGTGATCTTCGGGAGTCTCGGCGCCTATGCCGTCTGGAGCTGGTGGGCGCTGCCGCGCTGGACCGGCCCGGGCCGGCGATTCTGCGACCAGCACGTGTTCCCGTTCACGGCGTACCGCGAAATCACCGGCTTCACCTGGGCGATGTCGTTTGTGGCGCTGTTGCGGGCCAAGGTGCCGGACATTGCCGCGCTGGAGGGACAGATCGGCTCGGCATCGCCATGGCTGGCCTCTCGTCTGAGACCGATTCGCCTCGGACTGGCCGATGGCCTGGACCTGGCGGAATCCATGCGGCAGACCGGGAACGGGTTTCCGTCGCTGGACCTGATCGACGAGGTCGGCGCGTATGCGGGCTTTGATGACTTCACCGAAAAGATCACGGTCGCAGTGCGTCAGAACGCCGAAGTCATCGAACGCCAGTTGCTCGCCAAAGGGATGGTGATGTCGGCGATCTTCACCGGCCTGATGTTCCTTGCTTTCGTGGTGCTGCAGCTAGGCTCCAACTCACTCTCATCGATCCTCACGTCCTCGACGGGCCAGTTCTAACAATCGCCGTTATTCATACACATTTAGGAGCTTCACATGGATGGCATTCTCGGGCGCATTGTCGCCATCGTCTTGGGCCTTCTCGCACTGGCTGGAATTGCCTATGCGGGCTACAACGGGTTCCAGAACCACAAGGCCAGTGTGGTGGCGACCAACATCGCGCAGCTGATCACAAACGCTCGCGCCGGGTTCTCGCAGGGCAACAACGGCTATACCAACTTTACTACGGCAAACGTCGCATCGATGATCACGAGCGGCATGTTCCCGTCCGACATGGTGCGCGGTACCACGCTGATCGACTCCTGGGGAAATGCGGTCACGCTCGCGTCGGCCAATAGCGGATCGCAGGGGGTGATCACCTTCGGCGGCGGCAATGCGCAGACGGCAAAACAGTGTGTCAGCACCGCCCTTGGCCTCAAGGACTACGTGACGCTGGCGATCGGATCGACGACCTTCAATCAGACCAACCTGCCCGACCAGGCCACCGCAGGTGCGGCATGCAGCGCCACCTCGACGTTCACACTCACGTTTCAGTAACCAGGCATCGGAAACTACGCTCCACCAGCGGTATCGCGTCCACGATGGTGAAGCGTCGCAAATCAGGGCGTGCATTGTTTGGGGAAATGACATGGATGGGATTCTCGGGCGGATCGTTGCCATCGTGCTGGGCCTGCTCGCGCTCGCTGGTATCGCCTATGCAGGCTATAACGGCTTCCAGAACCACAAGGCAAGCGTGGTGGCCACCAACATCTCGCAGCTGATCACGAACGCCCGCGCGGGCTTCTCTCAGGGGAGCAACGGGTACACCAACTTCACCACTGCCAACATTCCGGCAATGATCACCGGCGGGATGTTCCCGTCCGACATGGTGCGCGGCACCACGCTCTTGGATCCATGGGGCAACGCGGTGACGTTGTCTGCCGCAAGTGCCGGCTCACAAGGCGTGATCCGATTCGGCGGAGGCAATGCCCAAACTGCGAAGCAGTGTGTCAGCACGGCCATGGGCCTAAAGGACTACGTCTCGCTGGCCGTGGGAACCACCACGTTCACTCAGGCGAACCTGCCGGATCAGGCGACCGCTGGCGCCGTGTGCAGCGCGACTGCCACCTTCACCCTCACTTTCCAGTGATCTCCGGCGCTATCGCCACTATCTGAGGAGGAGACTATGGGCTATCTCATCTTGCCGATCGCGGCGGTCCTGTTCAGCCTTGGCATCGTGGCGCAGAGCTGGCAACTATCACAAGCAGCGCCGGGAGCCGGCGTGCCCGGACGCATGGACTCCGTCGCAACGGTCACCGCGCAGCAGGCCCAGGCCTATGGGGCGGCGTGCGTGTCGACCGCCGACGCAACGCCTGGCCTCGTTGGTGCCAGCCTGATCCCGGCGCTGCCCTCCGGGATGGCGGCGCCGACTGGTGCGGGCTGCATGGCCGTAGCCAACCCGGGTGGCGGGCGCGACGTGTACGGCTACGTCCGCGTTAAGTCAGGCGCCGGCGCCGCGCTGCTTGGGAGCACGCAAGGCAGTCTCGCGTGGTTCCGGGTCCGTAGCCAGGGTACGGCCATCAATATTTCCACCGGCATCGCATACAGCGTGCCTTCGACCATTCCCGTTGGGGCGCTGGTTCATTGGGTCCAGCTGAACACCTGAGAATTGCATGGAAGCCATACTCGGATATCTCATCGCACTGATGCTCTCGATGCTGAGCTTTGCCGGCTTTGTGACGTGGGCGAAGGCGGGTGTCACGAACGTGCAGACCGCGGCTGCGGCGAGCCAGATGCTTGTGTTCGACAAGGCAGCCCTGCAGTTCGTGCAGGACGAGGCGGCGACACTGGTCGCGCAGGCGACGCCAAGCGTGCCCGTCAACATTACGCCGGCGATGCTGATCAATGGCGGCTATCTCCCTGCCGGATTCTCGGCGACCAACGTGTTTGGCCAGACGTGGCTCCTCCAGGTTCTGCAACCGACGCCGAACAACCTGCAGGCGCTTGTCACTTCCCAAGGTGGGCGTGCGATCACGGACACCCGCCAGCTCGTGCAGATCGCTGCGCAGGCCGGCGCGCAGGGTGGCTTCGTGCCCTACGCGGGGCAGAACGGCGATCCGACGATGGTGGCTAATAGGGCGTATGGAGCGTATGGGGCGTGGCAAGTTCCGCTGGCGAACTACACGAACCCCGGAAGCGGCAGGCTTGCGTCGTTGCTCGCATTTACCGGCGTGCAGGCCAACAACGGCTATTTGTATCGGGCGCAGGTTCCGGGTCATCCGGAACTAAATCGGATGCAGACGTCGATTGACATGGCTGGGAACGACGTGAACAACGCAGGTCGGGTGACGGCGACAACGGCTTTGACCAGCCAAGGCGACACTTATCTCACTAGTACAGGCGCCCCCGGGACTGCGTGCGCGGTTGATACCTCTACCCGCAGGAGTACCTCAGGCACCGGCCATGTGATCTGTTCAGGGGGCATATGGCAGGCGGTTGGGACGGCTGTAGCAAACATCTTCGAAGGCCTAGGTTGCGGAAACAATGGTCAGATCGCAACGAGCGCGACCAATGTTGGCTACGTGTGCAAAGGCAACCGGTATATCACGCTCAACAACGCGTTAGGGAATATGAACGTCACTCGAAAGTTTGAAAACGTGACGGACGGCATGACGTTTCCTAAGGATAACTGCCCGGGTGGTACTGCATGGGCGATGTACACGCCGAAGCAGGAAATGGTGAATATCACCGGCAACGTGATACCTCCCATTCAAGGCACCTTCTTCTCTATGAACGACAACGGGACCTTCTGGTACGCACAAGCGAGCGCTATCTCTCCTGCGGCCTGGTATAGCGGCAACGATACGGGCGCGCTTGGAGGGCAACTAGTGGGCACGGTCACAACGGGCTGTACGTTTTAAGGAATCAAATATGAAGCGCATTTTTGTAGCGTGCACCTTGATGGCTAGCTTTTCCGCAGCCGAGGCACAGCTCTATTCGTTTCCGGCGCCGGCGATGACCGTGGCTGACTGTCGAGCTGGCCAGGTCTGGATGCGGCGGAGCAATGGCTTGCCATACTGCGATACACCGATTCCTCCCGCGCCGCCGCCACCGCCTTGCTGTGCCCCGCCACCGCCGCCGGCCTGCCAGTATTCGCCGGGTGCCTATAGCATTGCTATTGGCGATATGGGTCAATGCACGGCCGATGGCGGCTGCGAGGGCAAGGGTTATCAAATTCTCTGGGGTGGAAGCGTTGTAGCCTCTCAAATGTGGAGCGGCTACATGGAGTGGCCGGAGCTGAATTCTCTGGCGTCGGCCGGCATTGACGCCAGCGGATATCGCGTGGGAACTAACAAAGCGAGCTACCTAAGCAACGGCAACAACATGGGACTCGGTGTGTACGAAGTTTGTAGGAAGTAATGGCAGCCCGAAAATACCGGACTCCAGTACGCAGATCCGCCAAGCAAGGAAAAACAAAAGGGCCCGCAAAATCTGCGGGCCCTTGCCTGTTACGGGGATCGCTTCAGAACGCGGTGAAGCTCCAAGATTTGTTGATTGCAATGCCATTGCGGGCGCCGCTAAATGTTGCTGTGTACGTGCCGGCAGAAAGCGGCTGGGTGGGAAGCATGAACACCACACCGGCAAACAGGCGGGCATCCTCGACGGCGTTCGAAACAGATCCGGACTTCGCTTTGGAGGGAACCAAAACGCGCACCGGGACCACAGCGCCACCAGGACCAGCCAGCGAAAAGTTCGACACAGTCAGAACATCGGTGGATTCCGGAGCGGGGACGCGGAACATGATTGGATGTCCGGCAGCAGTCAAATCCGGAGCCGGGTTAGGGGACTCACCAGCAGGGGTAAAGGAACCAACAACTCGTTCGCCGTCAACAGGCGAGTAGGCCATGCCTCCCGCGGGAAGTTGCTGGCCACCCCACGACGGAAGGCCGTAGCCGCTGCCGTTCGCGCCGGTAGACAGTCCAAAATTGATTACGCAATAGCCATCTCGGTTAGCAACACCGATCGTTTCTTGGTTGCTGGTGATACCTTGCAGGTGGTAGACCGAGTTCTTGAAGCTATCGACGCAGAATGCAGACATGGACGCTGACTGGCTGACCCACTGATTCTTCGATGCTCCTGCTGCCACCGCCTGCTCATACGGGTTCACGCCCGTGAAGCCTGGCTTGCCAACGGTTTCCTCATGTGCAAGCAATGCGTTCGCCTTCATGTAGGCGAGATGATTATCAGCGGCCGCGTCCAGGAAAGCGTCCTGCCGCAATGCGCCGACGCCCATCGCAAGGCGATAGTTGTTGAGGTCGGTATAGCTAGCGAGGCGGAAGTCTCCAGCAGGGTAAGTAGGAGTGCCGACGCTAGTGGCGGGCGGCACCGACGTCGGCACTTGCGGAGTCGTCGGGGTGGTCGGTGTAGTGGGAGGAGTGGTGGGGTTTTTGGAGCCACCATCGTCACCGCCGCCGCCACCGCACGCTGCAAGAGCGAGCGTCATGGCCGTGGCCAGCACCGAAAGAGTGAGTTTGGAGTTTTGCATGTTTGTTTTTCTTCCTCTGACTTTTGCCGGCCGGGGATCGACCGTTACTTTTAGCTTACCCATCGCTGTGCGAAGTCAAGTGCCCGCAATCCCCGGCCGGACGTGAGAATACACGAAGGCGACCAACACCAAGACGGCGAATAGGAGCCGAATTTGACCCCCGGAAAGTGGGGTGTCCCTACCTATCGGCTCGATTTTCGGAGTGACCTCTGGTCCAGGGCGTGCTACCGCGAACGGTACAGCGACGTTCCGCAGCTGTTGCAGATGTGCCATTGGTGCACGGCGATGAAGGGCTGTTCACGCCAAAGGCGAATACTCCGTGATCCGCACCGATAGCAGGACATGCCGCGCTCCGTCACGCAAGTCGGATACTTGCGGGCATATTCACTCACCGTGGGCAGGCCCTCGCGGGTCAACACGAATGCGAGCAAGCCAAAGTACGAGAAGACCATGCACGCGATCGCCCATGGCCAAGCCCAGCGATCCTCCTGCCTGGCCCATTTGAACGCGAGGTACGCGGGCAATGCGAAAGCGATCGCAATCGTGATCCATTCCATCTCTCAATCTCCTGTTATGGCGCTTCACCAGCCCCTTCTGCTCGGAGGAGCGGGCTATCGCAAGGCCGTGGTGGGTGCTGCAGTCCTGAAGGTCCAGGAAAGGCTCACCGGCTTACCGGCCCGAGTGCCCGTGAAAGAAGCCGTGTAGGTCTCACGATCAGCCAAGGGCGCGAGCGGGAGCAGGAAGGCCGCATTGTTGCGTAGGTACTCGTCGGCAACACCAGCAGAACCATCCGCCTTCGCGGCGGGGGACACCAATACGCGTGCAGGCATCTCGGCGCCGTTTCTGGCCACAAGTTTGAAGGCCGTCACGGATAGCACTTCCGCGAGCGCGCCGTTGGCGTACACCATCAGAGGCCGGCCCGGCGTAGGCAGGTCTGGCGCGGGATTTGGCGACTCGCCGGCGAAATTGAACCCGCCCTGCACACCGATGTCGCCGTCCGCCGGCACAGTGACGAAAGTTTCAGCGTCAAACTGCTGACCGCCCCCGTAGGGCACGCCGTTGGGGGTAGGGCTTGGCTGCGTGGCAGTGCTCGTGCCAAAGTCCAGAACGCAATGGTTCAGGCCTAAGGCACCTATGCTGCTGTACCCAATACCGATGGATTCCTGGTTGGTCACAAGGGACTGCAGGTGATAGACGGTGTGGTACCACTGGTCGATGCAGCCGAGGCCAATCTCACGGTCGTTCGGCCCCCTGGCCGCGCCCACGACTTCGGCTACCCACTGGGAATCCCCGATACCGGCCTTCTGCGCGCGCAGCAGTGGCGTGGCCTCGTAGAAATGCTGAGACCCAGGTGTCTGGTCATGCTGCGCCACGCTGTGGGCACTGAGATAGACGGCATGTGCCTGGGCAGCTGTGTCGAGCGCGGCGTCCTGCGCGAGCAGCCCGACACCAAGCTTCTGGCGCAAGGTGTTGACGCCCTTGAAGAGCGCGAGCTGTCCAGAGCCTTCGGAGTAGGTTGGATCGGCCACGTTCATCCTGAGCGCAGCTGCCGCGGGCGCCTCGGGCAACTGGACGGGCGGTGGCGCGCTCCCAGTTGCCCAAACCGGGCCCGCGCAGCACGCTGCGATGACGAAGTAGTTTCGCATTAGTTCCGGCGCCCGCCACGCGAGGGGATCAACGTCCCGTTGCAGCACGGGCAAAGGAACGACTGCGAAAGCTCGATCTTCGCGGAGGAGTTCGATGCCAGATAGGGTGTGCCGCACTTCCGGCAGGGCCAAACCGCAAGTTCCTCGCTCGTCGACATGGAGCGGGCCAGATGCAGGGAGCGCTCGGCCGGGACATTGCAATCGTCCGCAAAAAAGGCCCGGTGAATGTCTAGCATTGCGACGAAGCTTTCCGGCGTCGAGACGTCACAGGCGATAGCGGACCGAAACAGCCAGATCTGGAATGTCGCCTGAACGCGGCGTTGCGCGGATTCGAGGTACCACATCAGCGAAGCAGGAGGTTGGCCGGATGGTGAGGACTTCCCGTGTATGCGCTGGTAGGTCTTCCTCGTATGCTCAATGCTGGTATTGAACAGTGAACAAACGCTCATGGCCCGACAGCTAAAGGACAGAAACGCTTCGAACAGAGCATCGCGCTCGAACGTCTCCAGGCGGAACTTGCCCCATACGCCAGAGTGGGGCAAGCGGTCCGAGCGGAGCGGCGAGGTCTCCATCAGGTAGTGGG
Organism: Cupriavidus necator; assembly: GCF_016127575.1. Lineage (NCBI taxonomy): Bacteria > Pseudomonadati > Pseudomonadota > Betaproteobacteria > Burkholderiales > Burkholderiaceae > Cupriavidus > Cupriavidus necator. The sequence goes on along the minus strand of NZ_CP066020.1, from coordinate 384,810 downwards.
CAATCATCTCCCGCGAGAGTCGGCCTGTGTGGATTTCCAGCCAGAACATCTCGTCCGCAAAGCGCCAATGGAAGAGCGGTATCAGACGCTCGGTCATGGCCACGTCGAATTGGTGCTGCGGAATTGAGCGCAGGTACGACGCCAATTCGTTGGAGATGCCGATCAGCGGTGCTGCCAACACCGACATGTTCAGGAGGTCGTACACAGCATTGATGTACGAGCGGTTGGTGTGCTCGAGCGCCAGCCTGTCCACCACTGATAGGCTGTGAGGCACCATTGCTTTGAGGCGTTCCATCGTGACCGTCGGCATCCTGCCCTCAATGAACGAACGCCAGTCCTCCACGGTCGTGAGCGTCGGTGCGTAAGCAAGGAATGACGTCCCCAGTACCTTCGACGACTGGCCGATATTTTCACGAAGCGACCGAAGGTTTTCGCTGGAGACCCTGAAAACGTTCTCCAGCGTCGGATGCACCGATACCGTGTTCAGGACGTAGTTGCTGATCCGGAGATTCGCGGAAAGCACGCGATCTCGCACCCAGGCCGGGAGAACAAACTGCTCAAAGATGGAACGGGTAAGCGTGGATTGCATCGTCAAGCTCCGGTGATAGCGATCAGTTCGTTGTGGAATGCCTCCGCACTGCGGCGCAAGGACAACAGCGCGGCGCCATGCTCCTTTACCTTGATTGCCTTGACGGAGCTTCGAAGCTTGGCGAGCGCATCATCGAGATCGGCCTTCAGGCCGTCGATGCGCAGCGCCAGGCTTCTTGAGTCAGCCTCCTTTGCCTCGTGTTGCTCAAGTTCGGCGTTGACCTCCGCCAGTCGTCGCTCAGCTTCCTTGACTTGCGCTTTTGTGGCGTCGAGCTTGCTGCTTTCACCGATGACGGCGTCGGAGAGGTCTTTGTATTCAGCGGGAACGACTTCGACCTTCACCTCCCTCACTACCTCTCGGATCCTTGAATCTGCTAATGCCTTCTGCAAGGCTTGTCGCTCTTCGTTCAATCTGGTGATGGAGAGCTGCAGGCTGTCCATGGCGTGCTGCTGGGACGTGAGTGCGCCAGAAGTGCGATCCAGTTGATCCTTCTGCGCAGCATTGAGCGCGTCCGCAGAGTTCATTTGCTCACGCATGTGGCGCATCTGGGCTTCGAGATCGCGCTGGCGCTCCAGACTCTCGTTCAGTTGCTCTTCCGCGGCTTCCAGCGTGGCCATGACGTGATTGAGGTCCTGGTGCGTGCGTCGAGACCACTCGATATAAGGCAGGATCTCCTTGCGCGAATAGGATTCATCGTTCTTGCGCGCGTCGATGAACCGCTGTACTTCCTCGTTGGTGATGTCCGAACGCTTGAGGATCGTCAGTTCGCCAAGGTTCAGAAACGTCAAGGCGTCGTGGTTCTCTGAGAAGTGATGAAATGCCTGCAGATACTTGATTACCGAGGCGCGTGAAATGCGCATGCCCCTGACGGCGAGGGCGTACAGACTGTCATCGGCTTCCTGGCGGGCGCGCGGCGTGTCGCCCAATCGCTTTTGCACGCACGTCAGGATGGAGTGGTAGATCTGGAATAGCCGAGACCCGATGGCGGTGTGTTCGGCCAGGATGCGTTTCCGGGAGAGCTCGATCTCCTGCGCTGCCTGCACGATGCGCCCGATGGCGCCGGCGTCGATAAAGTGACCCAGTTGCTGGGTCACCAGTTCGCGCATAGCGTTTGGCGACTTTGGATCGACCAGGTTGAATTCGCGACTTTCTTCTTCTTTCTTCTTCATTGGTTGCCCCTACGGAATGGTGTTGTAGCCCCGGTGATCGCGGCAGCCACTTCAACTTACACGGTAGAAGCAAATGTCAAGCAGACAACGGATGCGGCGATCTTGGGTCGGAAGCATATGCCGATGTCGAGGGGCAGAATGGCTCAAAAGCTTGGGAAAAACAGATAGCTTTCGAAAGTCAAGCTCGAATCAGCAGTGCTTCGCTGTGCTTTTTAACGACTTGGACCAATCGAATTTTAGGTATCACCCTCTTCAGACGGGTAGAGTTGTATAGACAAGTGAACCCCACTGCTGGGAGTTAGCGGGAGTTTTGGAAGGAACATGTTCCTTTCGAAATTGCGAATACTCGGGATTTGGACTCGCGATTCGATTCGATGCTCGATGTGAATGCGGCGAACTTGTCATGCATTGACTAGCCGTGTAGAGTGCAGACACCTCTAGCGTCTTTGACGCATCGACTCGGCGGTTAGATTGCACTGACATTCCGCTTGGGCTGCACAGGCCCGTTTGGCGGTCCGCCACATTCCATTTATTGCCGCATTCGGGCAGCGTCCTTACGACATGCATGGCATGTCGCAAGCGCGTTGCCGTTCTAAGCGCGCCTCATTGGATTCCTTGCTCTTCCGAGCATCGAATAATCGCCTGGCATCCGTCCAGGAAATCCCTTTGACTGTTTCTCGTGAGAAACCATGGAATCCTTTGCCAATAACCTGATCAAGCGCCCGCTCAAGCTCTTCGCCTTTTGCATGGCGCTGTATCTGGCTTCTCAGTCTTTCATCGTCGGTGTGTTTGTTGCCGCAGTCGCGTTCTTCTACTTGAAGGAGAAGGCGATTCAGTGGAGCAGGGCAGTACCGGCCGCGCCGAAGGTCTCGATGCCGGAGCACAACTCCGGGCCGAAACCATCGCCTGACCAACCCGCGGAGCCTTCTGAGCAGAAGTACGAGCGCTCAGCAGTTGTGACGCCAATCCGTCGTACAGGGACGCACGATCGTTCCTAGCCTCCAGCCGCCCAGTCCCCTGGGCGGCCCTATTCCACCTGTCACGGGTACTCGTTACCCGCCGACAGGTGGGTCTCCGGGTGCCTGTCCGGAGACCATCATGGAATCAACGACAGCAGGATGGCAGCTGGACTTCTTTGGTGAAGCTGCCGTCATCGTTCTCCCCCCTCCCAAGGTCGAGCCATTACCGGACCCCTCGCTTTGGAGCGAATCGGTAAGAGAAGGGATGGTCGACGCCTTGATCAGCCTGGCCTGCGACAGTCGCCGCGGCGACAACATGCCGGAATCGCTGATCGACTGCGCTGAGTTGCTGCGCGCCCGTATCAAGAACAAGCCACTGGAACTGGAGGAGTACTCCATGACTTTGGGCTGGATCTTTGGATACTGGGATGGAGCACTTCCCTATAGCTATGTCTGTGCAGTCTGCGGGGTTAGCCCGGAAGTCTTGCAGGACGTGATTCTCAACAACGCCCGCTTGCGTGCCGACCTCGATGGAGTGAAGCGCATGTGCTGCGGGTCTCTTCTTTGAGCCAAACCATGACACTGTTCCAGGTCATCAAGCAAGCCGCTGCCGCCATCATGGGCCAGCCGGCTGCGCCGTCGCTGCGCGCGGATGAAGTCCCGGTGGGCACCGGCGCGGACAATGAGTACCAGATCCAGATCAATGGCGTCCCGAACCTGTTTCGTGATGAAGGCGACCATGTCGTTCACTTCGTTGCCGTCTTCGATAGCCAGATTCAGCATACGGCATACGGCGACAAGGTCCTTCCGGAAGTCGTTCCGCGCTGGAGCAAGCTCGGGCGGCACGAGGGCGATGGCGTAACGCCGCAGTCCGTCGCCGAATCCGTCATGCGCCAGGCGAAGGAGCGCCAGCCCGTGGCAACGCCTGCAGGCCCAGAGAACTCGGCCGACTCGCGACAATCAGGCCGCGCTGAGCGTCAGATGCCGCACCGCGCACCGGCCAATTCGGCGGAGGCCCGTCAAGAAGGGCATGCCTCCCGGTCCAACTATACGGTCGGCACGCTGATCGAGTGGGGCGAAATGGAATTCCCGAATCGCAAGCCCGGCGGCAAGGCGACGTACACATCCTTTGCGGTCAGGTTGGACACTAGTGCCGGCGAGAAGACGCTACAAGGTGAAGGTCTGAAAGACGCCCTGGCTGACGTCGCTTGCAACATCGGCGACCGCGTAGGTATCAAGCGCTTGCACAAGGAGAAGGTGCCCGCCTTCCATCATGCGACCGGGCGCCCAATTCTGGACCCTGCCACCGGCGAACAAAAGCTTTGGGACCGGTGGGTCTGGCAAGTGAACCGCATTCATTGACAAGGAAACAACATGGCATCCGTGAACAAAGTGATTCTCGTCGGCAACCTCGGAGCTGACCCCGAAGTCCGGTACATGCCCAGTGGCGACGCTGTGGCGAATCTTCGCATCGCTACCACCGATCGGTACAAGGACAAGCAGAGTGGCGAGATGAAGGAAGCCACTGAGTGGCACCGCGTCTCGATGTTCGGCAAGCTGGCAGAGATTGCTGGCCAGTACCTGCGCAAGGGCTCGTCGGTCTACATCGAGGGCCGCATTCGTACGCGCAAGTGGCAGGACCAGTCCGGCCAGGACAAGTACAGCACCGAGATCGTCGCAGATCAGATGCAAATGCTTGGCGGTCGCGGAGGTGCCAGCGATGGCGATAGCGATTCCGGTACGGATCGCTCGGCGTCGCAGCAAAGTCCTGCCAGTGCGCAGCGGTCGGCCCCAACGGGGCAGCGCCAGCCGCCGGCGCGTCGACAGCCTGCACAGCCGCCGTCGAATGGCTTCGGAGATTTCAACGAAGACATCCCCTTCGCCCGGCCTGCCGCGCTCGATGGCATTCCGTTCCGCAACGACGGCGCGCCGCGGTACTGACGTGCAGCTCGTCGACGCATCTGTTTTAACTGCCTGCTACCGGATCCACCGGTAGCAGCAGTCTCCTTTTCCCGGCCATTTCGGCCATTCCCCATTCGCTTTCGCATACGCGATGCTGAAAAGACCTTCTGGCTTCTGCCGGGATGTCTTTTGAGCAAGCGTTTCTCCGCCTGTCTCAGGCATCGACAAACCTACTCCACCCGGAGTCATCCCATGAAGATGAAAGACCTTAGTGAAATTGTTGCGAGCTGGTCGTCTGACCAATGGGACGCTCTGGTTGCGCAGTACCTGCCAGCGTCCGCCCTTACCGACGCCTTCTGGCGCGGCCGCCCTGGACCGTGTCCGATGTGTGGTGGGCGCGATCGATTTACCTACACCCGCAAGCGGAATCGCGGGGATTGGGTATGCCGAAAGTGCAACGACGGCAGCCCTGCTGGCGGCGACGGCCTTGAGCTTGTCCGGCGATACACCGACATGTCTTACTTGGAGTTGAAGTGCCGGCTGAACGGCCAGTCCATTGATCCCGTTCCGGTCGTCTCCCATAAGCCGCGGCCATCACGACGGGAGGCTATGAGTCCCGCAGATCTGTTGCGCTGCGTGATGAAGCAAGTCAGTACGTCGAAGCCATTGACGGCGGGTGACCATGGCATGCGTTACCTGGCTACCCGTGTTCCTGGCTTGTGCGCGCCATTGCCGCAGGGATTGCGGCTGGCAACACAGGAGTACTGGCATGAGAAGGAGATCGTAGGTCGGTATCCAACGATCGTTGCTGAGTATCGTCTGCCAGATGGAAGGATTGCGACGGTCCACCGGACTTCGTTGGATCCTCACAAGGCTGAGAAGGCACTCGTCATTTCAAAGGACGGCGAGATCTTACCCTCGAAGCGAAACTACCTGACAGCGTTGCCGCTTGATGGTGGGGCAGTGCGCTTGATGTCACCGCGTAACGGGGAGATCGGCGTCGCCGAGGGCCTCGAGAGCGCGTATGCCGCCTACATGCTTTTCCGCGTGCCGACCTGGTTCTGTCTGAACCGCGTCGAGCTGAGCAGATTTGTTGTGCCAGATGGCTTGGGCATCCATACCGTGCACATCTTTGCGGACTTCGACACGGTCGACGTGAAGACGGGCAAGTCCCCCGGGATGGCCGACGCACTGACGCTGCAGAAACGGTTGCGCGCCGCTGGCTTTACTGTTGTGCTGCATCGCCCGAAAGTCCGTGGCACGGACTTTTGCGATCAGTGGCGAACGGAGTACCAACTTCGCCAGATGTCCCAACCGGCTGCCGTCGCAGCCTGACCTTTCCGCCACCGCCTGGTGGCATCACTTTCAACCTCTGCCCTGTGGGTCCGCCCCACAGGGGCGGAGTCCCCCGCGTGGCAGGTCTCTCTGGAGAATGCAATGCCGCAGAAGGGCTTCACCATGATCGTCAACAGACTGCACATTCACGCCATGCGGAGCACGCCGAACCGTGATGTGCAGGCTGGCCAGTCGGAGGCCCAGTTCTTCCACATCTATCGCCGCGACGAATCCGGCCGGATGGTGTTGGTAGAACGCAGCCTGTCTCTCGACTCTGCATTCGATTTCTGCTTGCCGACGCTGCACTGAGCCGGCCTTCCCATTAACGACAAAGCCCAGCAATTGCTGGGCTATTTTCGTTTACGGCCGGGACGCCGGCTGCGAGTTCAGCCTGCCTTCCGTGCCTTGGCACCGCGATAGCAGTGCACCACCGCCTCGATGACGCAATAGCAGATCACTACTGCGAACACGAAGCGATTGATGTCATGATTGGTCGATAGATAGTCGAAGAACTGCATGTTGATGGTTCCTTTGGCTGGTTGGTTGATTCTAGATTGCCATGGAATTCGGGGGAGTCAAGGGTAACCGTTCGGGCTCAATCGAAGAACCTGGACATCGCCGAGTTCACAGCGTTCAGGTCCAGATTGCCCTGAGGGCCAACCGTTTGGCCCTCAGGTTCCTGGGGCGCAATGTTGCTGACCGATGCCTGGGAGGCGGCTTGCGAGCTCATGGCAATGGTGTCTGCTGGCTGGGCTTCGAGGCGAGTTGGGGCTGCGCTGGACGGAGCCAGCGCCTGAACCGGAGCCGGAGCCGGACCCGGTGCAGGCGCAGGTGTAGGTGCAGGCGCAGGTGTAGGTGTAGGTGTAGGTGTAGGTGTAGGTGCAGGTGCAGGGGTAGGTGCAGGTGCAGGTGCAGGGGTGGGAGGGGGATTTCTGTCTGGCCGGTAGGTAAGCGCAGCAAGGATCCCGCCGGCGGGCGGTTGCACAGCTGCGCCGCTACCCGCCGAAAGAATTGCTTCCGCGCCCAACTCCGCCAGGCGACGGAGCACCTCCGCCCGCAGGCGGGGATCGCTGATCTCGGCGAGTTGTGCGCAAAGCCGCGGTGTCGTCAGCGGGCTGAGGGCAACTTTGATCGCGAGCTTTTCCATAGTCAGTTACTCAGCCCCGGGCTTGACGCGCGCTGCCGATGTCGAAGAAGCCCCGGACATTGGCGAAGCAGGGGGAATCCATGGCGACGATGTGCGAGCGCGGGAAGGCCGCGCGGATGGCGCCGGAGTATAGGGCGCTACCGCCACCGGTCAGGACGATCGCCGCAATATCTTCCGTGCGACCCACCCGGGTCTGCATCTCCTTCACAGCCATTTGGCACTGGGCCTTGGCGACTTCGAAGTACGGCCGCAGGTCGACCATCTTTTCGTAGTAGCGCATAAGCTTTCCCTGGCGCAGCGCCTTGTCGATGCGCTCAATGTCTCCGGTTGGCTCGCCGCCTTCGTCGGCGGAGAGGAGCGTGGCCACCTGCTTGTAGATCCGAGAGGACCCACCCGGCACGCCGCCGCTACGGGTGTCGTCCATCATGTAGCCGCGGGCGACAACCCAGTCGGTGGTGAAGTAGCCGACATCCACGATCAGGCAATTGTCGTCGGGATCCAGTTCCTTCCCCGACTGGCGCATAAAGGTCACCAGCGAGCCGAGGGGTTGGGGAAGCGCGACGACCCGCTTGATCGTGACGTCGCCGGCGCCGAAGTCATGGGCGCCGGTGAATCGCTCCTGCAAGGCGCCGGCGTACTTCTGCAGCGTATGGACGGGAAGGCCGAGGATGAGTTGGCCTACGTCCCTGGCCTGGGAATAGTGAAGCGCACCAAACAGCAGGGCTGCATACTCAGGCGTGGTAACGAAATCTTCCGACAAGGTGCGCCCGTTGTTGCCATAGGCCGAGGTGATCGAGACGTCTGGGCCCACCTCGTATTCGGCGCCATCAACAGTCACATGGACCACATCGCGAGCCTGGAAGTAGCCACCGCCGTGGCTGGCAAGGCTGGATGCCGAGCGCGTGGGGGCCAGCGACGGAAACATGCTGGCTGCCACGTCTGCGCCGAGGGGGAAGGCAAATTTGGTGTTTCCATAGCCGACATCGACCGCAATGGTATTGGTGCTCATTTGAAGCTCTCCTTGGCAAGTTGAACGTAGTCGGAGCGCGGTGGTGATGTTAGACCTATGACAGCACGGGCTATCTGGTGTCACCAAGTGTAAGCAAGTGACACCAGGGTGTGAACAGCTATCACCTGTTGAGACCTGTTGACCCGCAGCTAACACCTGCTCTCCGATCCCCTTCGAATCTACTCCTTGCGTCGCGAAGTCAAGTTTTCGAAAGCTCGCGAAATTGCCGGCGATTTCGTTGCGACGGCTCGGAGCTTTGGTTTATGCTTGGCATACCTTCAGCGTCCCCGACGCATCGACCTCGCCGACATCTGCGCGGCAAATTCAACACCCAAAGCCGGGCAACCGGGCCTTGCGGTGCCAGTTGTTCACGCCGGAAATTGAACCGGCATTTTTTTCAATCAAATCAAGTGGACCGTGTTGGATAGTGAGGACACCGGACACCGCGATACCAAGCCGATTGGCGGTCTGTTCGTGAAAATAGACCGTAGTGTGGACAATTCCGAAGCCGGACACCGGACAGGTGCTCTGTCGAATTTCCACGAATGCCAGACGCCCTTTCAGCCAGTTGGCTGGGCGCGGATCACGAAGCCCGACACACCGCGGCGGGAATGATCCGGCTTTGGGGCGGGGAGCTGGTACGTACCGATACGACGGTGGACGCAAGCTTCTGAGCAATATCGACCCGGGGGGCGCTACCGGTACCAGAACGGCGCAACAAGTAATCACCCATCACGGCATAGGCCGGAGGCATTCAGGACTTGATCCTGGCGCCATCCGGACCGGCATCGCGAGATGCACCGGATAGGGTGGCCGCGCAGCGGCGTGAAGGCGGAGGCCTTCACGCGCACAGCGGACAGTCACGACGCATTGCTTCCATGCTCAGGGCTGATCGGTTTGGCATCGCTAAAGGACAGGAAGGTAGTGGCGGGACCGGCTGGGTGGGCCGGTAAGCCGGGGGTGGTACCCCGGTGCACCGAGGGGGCAATGCCGGATCGGGGTCGGCGCTGTCCAGCAATGAGCGGCGGGCGTCCATGGGCGGGCATTCGCCTGGCGCCGCATGCGCGAAGCGCAACCTTCCGAGGACCGTATGATCAAGACTATCCACCTGCGCCCCATCATTAACCAGTACAACCTACCAGAACGGTTCAAGACTGAGTTTGCATTGCTGGCTGCGGAGCATTTGCACCTACCGCATAGCGGAACGCGAGTGAGCGGCAGGTCGCTGTCGCAAATGTCGCAGCGCCAGCGCCTGCAGGCCCTGCTCGCAATGTTCGTAGAGCTGCGCAGCGTCGGCGGCATGGCCGTGAATTCGCCATATAGCATCCGGCAGAAGCACGTCCGCTGGCTGGTCCAGTACTGGGTGGGTGACCGGAAGTTGAACGCAGGCACGGTGGAGCTGCGCCTCACCCACCTGCGTGCACTGATGTCGTGGATGGGCAAGACCAACGTGGTTGGGCGGATCGACGACTATGTAGAGCGGCCGGCCGGTTATGCACGGAGCTATATCGCACGCGAGGACAAATCCTGGGAAGGTAAGGGCATTGACGCGGCGGCAAAAATCGCCGAGATCGAGGTCACGGACGCCCATGTCGCGCTGCAGCTCAAGCTTGAGGCTGCTTTTGGTCTGCGGGCCATGGAAAGTTGGCGGTTGCGGCCGGCTTTGGACGTGCTCCCATCAGGGATGCTGCATGTGCACGACGGCACGAAGGGTGGAAGGCCCCGCCGCGTCCCGATCGAATTCGGCTGGCAGTACGAATTGCTTGGCAAGGCTGCGACACTCGCTTATGCCACCAATCCGGAAAAGGGGACGCTGATTCCTGCTACGTACACCCAGATCCGTTGGCGCCGGCGCTTCTATACCGTCCTGGAGAAGCACGGGGTAACCAAGAATGGTCAGGGCGTAACGGCACACGGACTGCGCCACCAGTTCCTGCAGCAGATGTACCAGCGGGAGAGCGGCCAGGCCGCAGCGGTGAAGGGTGGAGGGAAGGTGGTCGATGTCCAGGCGCACCGCGAAGCTATGCGCAAGGTGGTGGAGGCGGCAGGACACAGCCGGGCCACGAAAGCGAACGCGTATCTGTCGACGTACGCTACTCAGCTGTCAATCGGACGGACTGATCCAACGCTGGAGGATGTCAAAGCTGCGATCGCCGCGGCGGGTGGGAACAAGGCTGTCGCGGCACGCGAGCTTGGGATATCGCGAACGAAGCTGTATCGGATTCTCGCGCAAGAGGTGGGTCGATGAGGCAGACGGCGCGAGTGATTGCTCTCTGGGCAACTGGACGAATACGGTGGAGGACACTTGTCTATGCTGTCCGAGAGCGGCCAGCGGTCGTCGTCGGAAAAGGCGGATACTACCAAGTCGGAGATCTGTAGGGAGGGTTGAGCATGCTGAGCTTCTTCGGAAAGCTCATCAAGGACTCATAGTATTTGCAGACAAGAGCGGCATTGCCTGGAAGACAATGTCTGTTGTTTCCATGGAAAAGGAGAATCATGACGAAAGCCGAACTGATCGAAGCGATCGCCGCCGGTGTAGACGGGTTGACGAAGGCCAAGGCCGAAGAAGCGCTGAACGTGACCTTGCACGCCATCATGGATGCCGTGGCCAAGGGCGACGCGCTTTCCCTGGTAGGTTTCGGAACATTCAGCAAGGGCGAGCGGGCCGAGCGCATGGCTCGTAACCCGCGCACCGGCGAGGAGATCAAGGTTGAAGCTGCCAGGACCGTGAAGTTCAAGGCCGGGCAGCGATTCCGAGAGGCTGTCAATCAGGAGTGATCAGCATCCGGAGCAGTGTTTGCATGCAAAAGGCACGTCTTTTGGCGTGCCTTTCGCTTTTTCTGAAGGAACATGTTCCTTCCGCGGTCGAGATGGCTGGCTAACGTGCGTGGGCGAGGGCCAGCGACAGGATTGCACTTGCGTCCCGGATGGCTTGGTGGAGAGGCTCCGTCGCGCGCGAGGCCGCGGCGGCTTCGCCCGATGCAAGCCATGCGAACGCGACGCGGCGCGCCGCCTTCTCACCAGGGTGCGGGGTGGGAAGGGGCAGGTCCATCGCCGTGGCGTTCATGGCCTTGGGGAGTGTCGGAAACGGGTCGATCCCTGCAAAGTGCCGCAATTCTGCGACGCTAATGACACTGTACGCGGGCGTCGCGTCGTTGCGGACAAGGTAGACGGCGGCGCCAATGCCTGGCACGTGGATCGCTTTCCAAATGAAGTCGGGGATGTGCACGTGGCCCAGCGTCCTCGGGGTGCCGACGAATGCGGGGCCGGTCACCACCTGGATCGCACCGTGCTGGCGGGCCAGCCTGCGTGTGGACGTCTCGATGTGACTCCAGGTGCGGCGGTTCGACACGCTGTGTTGGGGGATAACGTTCGCGAGGCTGAAGCTCTCGGCTTGGGACGCCTTGTCCGGGAAGTCGCCGCTCGGGGCCCTCGATCCATGCCCGATCCGCGTCGGTAGTCGGCCAGCCTGGCGCGGTCGGCTTCGGGCAGTCGCTCCTCTTCGTAGAAGTCGCTGTCGCGTGGCAGCTTGCGCGCGGCGTCGACGGCCTCCCGCGTGAGACGCTCGGCAGACCACAGCGCGGTGCGTGTCTGGCTCGAATAGAGAACGGCGTAGGCGCGGTAGCACAGCAACTGCGTGCGGCCCGCTGGTTGAGTCGTGGGTTGGCCCGTAGGCAGGACGTGAGCACAGGCCTGTCCCGTGTCCCGTGCGCTTGCCGTGAGGGATGCAAGGGAGAGAACGACTGCTGCGAGAAGCTGGCGGGTCATCTGAGGGGAATTCCGTTGAAGTGGATACGCCTTCAGCTTGCCCGCCGCTGGGCAAAGTCAAGGCTGCCAATGATCCGGCAGGCTGTCGATGGCCTTACCGACGAATTCTTCCATGTCGAGGAGCGGCCAATCCTGATCCGCCAGACCCTCCTCCGCGACTTCCGCGGCCAAGGCCGGCACATGCTCAAAGCGCACCATCGGAGCGCCATCGATATGGATGACCTTCGCGCGCTGCAGCAGCTTCTGGTAGCGGGCGGCTTGCGAGAGAACAGTTTCGGGCGGGCCGACGTGCTTGAACTCGTAGCCGGGCTGGGTAAGGGCTGCAGCCATCGTCGCGAACATCGGTCCGTTGGCTTCCCAGTCGCTGGTTGTGGAGGCGAGAAGATTGAGGAAATAGGGGATGTCGGAGGAGGTCAGCGCACGCCGGGCGATCATGGAGATGGCTTCCTTGTCGGCCGGGCGAAGGTCGACGCGGCTGTTCCAGATGGCGCTGAGTCGCGGGAAGGCGGCGTCCCTATTCCTGGGATCGTTCTCGACCGGCGGCGTTGACATCCCGCATTCGTCGCAGGCGATGACGGCCTGGAGCCGGCCGGCGACGTAGGTGGGCGCGCCGCCGCAGTGCGCGCATTGAAAGAGGCCGCTAGGCATGGCGAGATCCAGTGCTGAAAAATGCCGGAATTATGCCTGCCCGCGGCTGGGGCTCGGTCAGTTCCGGTCGCCGGCGTGTTCAGAAGTTGTTTCGCTGGCAGCCAGATAGTCGGCTGTGGTGCTCAGGAAGGCTCTTCGATTTGCGCCCTGGACACCCTGGAGGATCTCAGCGTGATCACGCAACGCCGCGCCGACCTGCCAGAACTCGTTGAGCCAGTGGCCGGGCTCGCCCATCGGGCCGCCCATCCGGCCGGTGGCGATTGCCCCCCGAATGGCAAGGACGGTCTCGGGCTCGGGAAATTCTCTGTCTTCGTTGTCGTGGTGCTGCATTGCTATCGACCTTGGGAAGCCCATTGGAGGGCGGGGTGCATCAGGAAGCCGTCGGACTGACGAAACAGCTCGGCGGCGCCGCGAGCATACTGGAGGATCCATTCCGTGACGATCCAGCGCCTGCCCAATCGCTCGGCGGCGAGGCCCGTACGGATCGTGCCGCCGAACGGATCGACGACCAGGTCGCCAGGCTCGGTCAGGAATCTTGTAAAGAAGTCCGGGATGGCGGTAGGCTGCATGGCGCCTTGCGCGGGCAATCCAAGCGTCGCGGCCGCCCTGCGGTAGGCCAGGGTGTCGGCGCAGCGGTGGCCGCGTTCGACGACATTGCGGGAAAGCCGGCCGGATGTCGGATTGCCAAAGGACTGGGGTCGGATCCGATAGGCACCATCACCGTAACTGGCTGACCGCTGTTCGCCACCGGCTTCGAGCAGCCGCCGATGCCGTTCGGTATGGGCCTGCAGCACGCGGCGGTTGTCGGCACGGACACGGCCTGGATCGTTCGTCAGCCATAGTAATGGCTCGTATGCCGTTGCGAGGTGGACACGGTCCACGCATGCCCATCGAGTCGGGCCCGGCGGCTTGCTGTAGTTCACCCATGGAATGCGGTCCATCAGCGCCAAGCCGAGTCGGTCATGAAGGGCCAGCACAAGCCGCTCCATATAGAGGGATCGGGCGGGACTGCGGTGCTGGAAGATGTCGTTGGAAATGTTCAGGACGATGCTGCCGCCGGTCACGAGATTGGCAACGATCGGCTCGAGCGCCCCGCAGATGAAGTCGACATACTGGTTATCCGTAGGATTGCCATATGCCCTGGCTTGCCGCAGTGGGTATGGCGGCGACGTGACGCACAAGGCGATGGGTTCCGCCAATCCTCGAAACACATCCTCATTTCGAGCCCAGATGGCCATGCCGAGCATCGTGCTGAACGCGACCAGCTTGACGCCGTCAGCTGCACGGTCGAGGTCCTTGGTGACCGGCTGCGTGAGGCGCCAGAATCCCGTGCGATCGGCGACACGCTCGACAACACCGAGCGTCTTGAGCGTCTGCTGGTGCCAGCGAACCGCACGCTTGAATGGGCTATGCAGTGCCTTTGCAGTCCCGATCGGAACGCGCGCCGTGGCCGCGCTGTGATCGATGCCCGCCGAACGCGCCACAATATCGTAGAGAGCGCCGGTGGAGAGCCCATCTTCGGACGCGTCTGCAAACGCCGCGGCGACGTGTGCGAACAGGTCTAGTTGGCGCATCAGACTGCTCCACGACCCAGGGCGCGGTGGCAGGCCTCCGCCACGTCCAACGAGGTCACAGGGAAAGCGTCATGCAGCATCCCGTCGAGTTGCCGGCCTGCTGCCTTCTTGCCCACCCGGTCCATGACGGTGACTGGGAAGCGGCATTCGTCGCGTGCTCGGATGAAATCGTCTCCCTTCTGTAGCTGCTGGCCGTGCTTGTCGAGGCAGATGCCGCCGCCGACCCAGGTGCTGGCCTTGTTTACCCATTGCTCAAACGTCTCGAACGTTCGGAATGCCGGCTCGCCAGAGGTCGTGAGCACGGAAGCGGTATGCCACTCGCCCCACTGCTTTAGGAGGAAGGGCACGCCCGCCGCTGCGCACTGGTCCCGCAAGCTGCGCGACCAGGCAGGGTGCATCGGGCGTGCGTCGCTTCCGCTCTCACCGCCTGCGATGATCCAGTCGATCGAACCAGGGTTGTAATCGTTGCCGGACGTGTGTAGCAGCTCGCCCGTGATTGTCGAGAACACGTCGACGTGGCCGAGCAGGGGCTCCATGGACAGGAAGCGGGTCTTGGCGGGGACACGCAACAGCTTCGGAATGTCTCGTACCGCTTCGGCCTGATTGACGATCGTGGCCCCCAACCAGATATCCGCGGGTGCGTTGCCTGCGATCCACGTGGCCAGCCACGGCACCAAGGGATTCTCCGCGCAGTCGTCGCGCAGCATCAGTGCATTGAACGCTTCGCCCAGCCGCTTCATGGCGTTGCCGATGCGCTTGGTCAGCACGAGCTTGTCGAGGTTTGGGGTCTGCCGCCACACATCGAGCATGTCGATGAACCATTCGATTGGCACCTCGTTGTCGAACACATCGGCCAAGCTCGCGCAGAAGACGCGCTGGCGGCGCCCGTGCACCGCGGCGAAGGCAGCGTGCGCCAGGTTCCAGCGGAACGGCTTGCGCCAGTTGGTGGCGGACGTGCGCCGGCGCGGGGCGCCGGGCCCCCAGTTCTGGGCCTGGCCACCGCCAAAGCGGGCATTACGGGTCTCCGCGTAGCAGTGGTCACAGCCAGGGCCAACGTGCTGGCAGCCCTCCCACGGATTCCAGCTGTGGTCGGTCCATTCGATCTTTGTGTTTTCGCTCATTGTTGGTGGTCCTCGAACAGGTCCAGGGTTCGTGTGTCGCGCTCGGGCCGGTTGGCCTCGACGTGGAGGTGCGATGCAATCGAGCCGCAAAGCTCGCAGACACCTCGCCCGACGCTGACTGGCGAGTGCGGCTGCGACGCGCGGCCGATGTCCGTAGCGGCAGGTGTCTTCGGGGAGATATGAGGGGCGGCAGGTTTCATTGGGCTGGCTGGTTAGCTTGTGCGCGGCTACATTGGAGTCAGCGTATCGCGCGGTGGGCATTGTCAAGACGGGGGACTGCTATGTGGACCTGCACCGAATGCCGGCTGTCGGTGATGTTTTCGGCGGCCGATCCAGAACTGGACGAGAGAGGCTTCTTTTTCATCTGCAAGGGATGCGGCCATCGAAATCCGCTGCGCCGAGTAGGGCCGACGGAACGAGGTGAGGACGATCCGCTTTGTCTGGCTCAGGTCGTGGACGCCTGAGCCATGTTCAGCGGCGGCGCGGCGGTCGCGTTGGGGCAGCCTGGCGCGGAACCGGGAGACCGTAGCGGCCTGCAGCGGCTCGCAGATCGGCGACATCCACACTGTCGCTTGCGAGCGCTGCGAGGACCTCCTGCGCGAACCCGTGGAGTGCCGCCAACTCTTCTCCGATGGGGCCGTGTGTGTAGAGATACAGGCCGCTCGGCACGCGTCGCACGGCTGTGGTTTCCCTGGCCATTCGTTGCAGCAGCGCTTCAGCCATGTCCAGCCCGAGGCCGAGATGGCGCTCCAGAAGCGCAACTGACGCGGCGCGGTGCTGATGCACCAGTTCCAGCGCCTTGCCATACAGGGCGTCGGCGATCGGGATCCGATCAGCGTGCATCGGCTGCCCGTGTGCCAGCCGGCGGCACGCGGACGCTGGAAATCGACGTGGCTACCGCATCCCATTCCAGAAATGGAACGCCGGCAGTCTGGTAGTGCTGGCGCTTGCTCGCCGTCCGAGCGTCGTACGCGGGATTGCCGGCCATGCCGAGTACTTCGATGACCGTTTCGGGCTGGACATCGGTCAGGACGAAGTCGGGGTGTACCTCCGCTCGGCCGATATGCCGCAGCGGCTTGCGAAATGCCCGGCGCAGAGCGACCAGGTGATCGGCCATGGCGACCTCATGGGAGGAGTCGCAAGGCAGGAACTGCCGGTTTGCCAGCATGGCGCCAATATCGACGACCGTCAGGTAGTTCGAGCGGGACTTCTCAACGAGCAGGACAGCGACACACCGTTGCTCGGCCCGTCCGATGCCGGCCAGCGCGGTGCCAAAGGAAGCCTGCAGGCGTTCGTACAGTCCCGAGGACATGAAGAACCGCTGCGTGCTCTGGCGCAGGACGACCTTCCCTCCGTACTGGGTGGCGGCGTGCGACTCGATTTCGCCGATCAGAATGCCGCGGGGATTCCCGGCGGCGGTAGGCGAAAGCCTAGCCTGCCACGCCTCGAACTCGGCCAGGATTTCGGACTTCCGCGCCGGGTCCCACCGCTGCATGACGTGCAGCAGGCCGTCGGCGTCCTTGCCATTGATCCTGCAATCGTCCAGTTCGGCCGTCAACTGTGACCAGCAGCCGTTCCAGCTGCGGGCACCGGTACCAGGCCAGACATTAAGACCGGCCTGCTCCCAAGCGAATTCGAGGAGCGCCAGCAGGCCTGCGGATCGCCGTTGCGGCTTTGTGAACTGGCCCTTCGGCGTTCGCTGGACGGTTTTGGCCGGTGTGTGGGTGCTGACCGAAAGTGAGGCGTCGAGGCGGATATCGTGGCGGCCATCGCGCATGCGAAATGCGTCGAGACTGTCGGCGGCGCCGGGCGTTGTCTGGGTCTTCCGGTGGAAGGGGCATCCTTCGGCGTGCCGGAACGCCTGTTCCGGCCAGCGCGCGAGCAGGAAAATATCGCGGTGTCGCCGGATCACCAGTTTGGGCCGCGGCCGGCCCTCTGCGCAGCCGCATTCCGCGAATCCCTGGATCGTCTTGGCACGCTCGAGGTGGCGCGCGTAGCGGCCGGGATCTTCCAAAACCTCATCCAGCGGGTACTCGTTCCCGCCAATCCGCACGGTGATCATGGTCTCTCCTTTAGACACCGGCTTCCCGGAACATGGTGTAGAGGTCGCGCCGGATCTCGCTCACATCGAGCAGGCGCTTCGCGCGTGTCATGGCGACGTAAAGCAGGCGCATCTCTTCCGGTGCCATGGTGAGTTCGCCGTCGTCGCCGGTCTTGAACTTGAAGTCGCCGGCGAGCTGCACGCGCTCCCATTCGAGGCCCTTGGCCCGGTGGACGGTCGACACGATGTAGTCGGCCTCATCCTCTGGCGAGACGCGGGTGAGGATCAGGCGCAGATAGTCCACGCCCTCGTTGTCGATCAACGTGACGAGGGGCTTCAGGTCGCGGCCGGCGAACGATTCGGCATATTCCTGGACCTCTTCCCACGTTTCGAACAGGGCGAGGGTGGCGGGGTAGCCGATGCGCTGGCCGCGCATGAGCTGCTCGGCGCCGTCGGCAAAGGCGCGGAGCTCGTCGACGTTGGCGCGCACCGCCACGCGATCGCCCCGGCCGATGCCCTGGGCAAGGTGCGTCAGGACCGTCGCGTTCTTGCGGCACAGGATGGCGTCGAAGCGATCCTGTCCTGGCGTTGAGTCGTGCAGGATCCGGGACTCAACGTGGTCCTGTCCACGGACGGGCGTTTCCTCGTCCATGAGCCGCAGCACGCGGCTGGCCAGTTGAGCGATGGCCGGGCCGAAACGGAACGATTCGGTGAGAGCGCATTCAGGTGCACGAATATGCTCCATGGCGTTGACCGCGCCGCGCCATTCGTAGATCTGCTGGTACGGGTCGCCGACGTAGATGACCTGGGACTGCTGCGCGCGCAGCACCGACAGCATCAGGCCATCGGCATCCTGCGCTTCGTCGAACAGGATGAAGTCGGCACCAATGCGCGGCCGGCTGCGCTCCCACCTCTTTACGTAGACGTCGTGAACGATCGCTGACGGGGAAGCGGGGTCGAGGTATTCACCCCAGAGCCGCTTGACGTAGGGCAGCAGCGAGTCGCGCAGATGCTCGGCCTCCTCCTCCTTCACGATCGACTCCACTGGAATGTGCCACGCAAGAGGCTCGGCCTGTGCGGAGCGGCAGAAACGCGCCGCGCCGTCCATCACTATTCGGGCGACCTTGCTGGCGCTCAGTTCGAGATCCTTGCCGATCGTCGTCGGCAGGCGCAGCTTGGCGAGACCGTAGCGCAAAGCGAGCTGATGCGGCGGCTCGACCGGGTTCTTGAGCTTGCGGGTGAGTTCCGGCGGCGTGGCGCTGTACGCGAGCGAGTGGACGGTACGGCAGCGGGTGTTCTGCGGGAATTTCTGGGCAGCCTCGTTGGCGATGTCCTTGTTGAAGGCCAGATACAGCCCTCGCGCGCGGCCGCGGGCCTCGGCAGCCAGGCGTAGCGTCGACGTCTTGCCGGCGCCCGCATACGCCTTGACTTTCAGCGGCCCGCCGGCCTTGACCGCGTCGACAACGGAAGCCTGTTCGTCGGTGGGGACCATCAGGCGATCTCCAATGCAGTTTGCTCGGGCAGCGAGGCTAGAACGCGTCGGCGGATGGCCAGTGTGTCTGCACGTGCGGCTTCCGAGCGTCGCTCATACTCGCCACTGACCGTGTCGACGATGTAGGCGAAGTAGAGGGCGGTTGTAGGCCCGGTCCATGCCTTCCACTTTGCGCGGATCTCCGCACGTTGTTCATCGGAGAGCGAGAAGTAGATGGCGCGCTTCTCTCGCCAGACGCGTGCGTGCAAGGCGCGCGTTGTCCTTTCAAGGTTGTCGGAGCGCCGTTGCCGACGGGCAAGTTCCTCGTCGGGAGAATGCTGCTCGGCGGCCACGTGATCCGCAAAGAGCGGGTACCTGTCGCGCTCGCGCTGCTGTTTGCGCGCGAAGGCGGCCTGGCGACGGGTATTGAAGTCGATGGGGGTGTGGCGTTCGAGGCAAGAGAAGCGCATGGCGGGAAGGTTTGGATTGCTCTTACATCCAAGATACCGAGGCCGTCGAGAAGTCAAGGCGGCCGGCGCGCATGTTGCGCCGCGTATCATTCTCAGGCTGATTTCCGCCGCACCTGAAGGCGAAAGCTTTAGAATTTGCCGCGTCTTTCACGGAAAGCCATGTCTGAGCTCCCCATTCTCAAGTTCCGCGAGGTGTCCCTCGGCGCGCGCCCAAAGGGCGAGCGCGAAGCCATTCCACCGGGCGATCCGTCCTACGACGATATCGCGCTGATGGATGCACTCACCTTCCGGCGCTATCTGGATCGTGTCTTCTGGCATCCGCGTAGCGAGGTGCTGCGCTTCGAAGTGCGGGCCGTGCCCTCGCCGGCGGGCAGAATCTATGACGTGGTGGCGCTGGTTGCGCCAGGCGAGGGCGAGGTATGGTTTTCGGAACAAGCGTTGCCCGCCCGGTGGGACTACGTGGCGATCACCGAGATCAACTACGGGCTATCGAAGCGGCTTCGATCGGAACTCAAGGCCACAGGCAAGATCCCCGACGACTACCAGGCCTTCGACGATGGCCCATTGCCTGACTTCTCCAATCTGGAGAACCCCGAGGAGGTTGCGCAGCGGCGCTGGGCCGTGGTCGACCGGCTACGCGAGGCCAACCGACGAGATCGCATCGGGGCAAAGCGCGGCTGAGTTTGCGTGGCCCGCGGTTCGGTCCTTGTCCCGGCGTTCGACGCGCGGTAAGATTCGTCCACTCTCCGCGCTACTGCGCATCGACCCTGCCGGCGTACCGGCCATCTGCTTTTTCACCCATTGGGGCTTTTCCCAATGGGGAAGGCCCCGTTTTCGGAGCCTTCTCATGCGTATTTCATCCCGTATCAGCACGCTGGCTGTTCTCGCGACCGTCATCAATCTGTTCGCGGCGCTGTACTTCCTTGTGACCACTGGTGACGATCGCCTTGCTGCCATGCAGCTGCACCTCGTTGCCGAAATCGAGTTCCTGGTTCTCATCAGCTGGCTTCTCGCGAAGCTGCTGCATCTGGATCAGAAGCCTGCCACTGCGGGCTGACCGTCCTGGTCAGCCGCCAATCCACTACCCACCGGGGAACGCTCCCCGGTGGGGCGTTTCCCCAAGTTACATCCAAGGAAACGCCATGTTCCAGAAATTCCTCGAAATCGAAGTCGGTCCCGCACCGTGGGAAGAAGAATGCGCGCAGGTCGGCAGCGATGACTATGCCAAGCGCTCTCCAATGGAGTGCGCGGTGTACATCCGCCAACTGGGCCGGATCTTCGGCGTGCACGCGCCGGAAGTGCTGTCATTCGTGCGCAGGAGCTTCCCCCACGATTTCGGCCGCTATCACGAAGTGGTGGCCTGCATGAATGCGGCAGGCCATGCGCTGTTCGATGAGTCGCGCTTGCCTGCGCAGTGGGATCACGCCGCCCGGGCCGAACTGGCCTGGCTGTGCTTGAGCGATCGCTACCGCCGCTTGCTGCGGGATGGCGACTGCGAGCTGCTGGACGTGCCAGCCCTGTACCGACTTGGAACGATTCCGGATTTTCCCGATCATCCGGTCGCGCACTGGCTGGCGCTGGGTCTCGTGCCGATGCCTACCGGCCCGGCGCTGGCGTTCCACTGATCCAGCCTTACGGTAGACGAGATCGGCGACTCGGCCGGTCAGCCTGCTATCCCTTATTGGCCCGTTCGGGAGACCTCCCGTCGGGTGGTCTCCTATACATTTCTTGAGAGACCACCATGTACAAGGAAATCATTGAGCAGTTCATCGCCGCCCAGAAAGCAGCCCACGCCGCGTATGCCGCGGCCGCAGCTTTCGAGCGCGAGACCGTCGCCGCGATCCCTGACCACTATCGATCGGTTGAACTCCGTAGCGAATACCGTACGGCGCAAGAGCTGGAGAAGTTCTGCCGCTCGGTCGCCAGCGGCGTCGTCAATCGCGCCCGGCGCGAGTTTGCCCCGCAGGGCGCCCGTCTCGATATTGCCCACGAGGACGAGTACAAGCGCGCTGGGCTGGATATCGACGCAGCCCTGAGGGCTGGGAAGGTCCCAGACATCGACGGGCTCTGGGCATCGATGGCCCGCCGCTACGGCGGCCATGGCGGCGCGGAGCTGGCCTACCAGCAGGCTGCCCAGCGGATCATTTCCGGCTTCGGCCTCAACCGCAAGCGCGAAGTCAAGCGCACCGCCTCGGCGGTGGTCCTGCGCAAGCACGTCACCTCCGAAGCCTGCTATCGGCGGACGGCGCGCAAGGTGGGCTACTACAGCTACCAGAGCACGGCAGACTGCCTGTCTGGCCTCGCCACCTTTGCCGCCAAGGCGGGTCATCAGCTGCTGGCAGGCGCGCTCAGCCAGGTCAACGTGCACGACGTCGAGTACAACTACCGCGAGAAGCTCAGCTACCCCGGTCTGGACATCGTGTTCTTTAAGGACGCCTGGGAGTTCAAGGTCTCTCACCAGGTTGCAGACGATTTGATGCTATTCCTCGGCGAGTACGGCGAGGCCTTCATGCAGGAAGCCGCGTAGGCCCCATGTAAACTTTTACGTGTGGCGCCTAAGGGCGCCTCGTCTTCCTGGAGTAGAAGTACATGTACAACGCACGCATTGAGGCATTCCGCGCAGAGGAGACCCTTTCCGGATTCCAAGCTATGACGCCAGCGTCGGCTGACCTCAAGCGGTTCTGCCGCAAGCAGGTCGCCGAGATGATCCAGCGGGCCGGCGTCGAGTTTGGCATCGACGGTGCCCCCATCGCCATCGACGAAACACGCCTGGCTGTCGACGGCTATCCCAATATCTGGGAGGCCATCCGGGCCGGTGTCGTGCCGGACCTGGATCGCTTCTGGAACCTGCTGCGCGACACGTACGAGGCTGATGGGCCGGAGAAAGCCGAGCAGCAGATGGCGGCCACACTCGTTCGTGCCTTCGGCCTGGCCAGCAGTTCGGCCGTGCGCCGCTCCACCGTCTTCGTTCGGCTCAAGCTCATTGCGATATCGGAGACGGTCAGCGATGCCTCGCGGCCCTCGCGTCAATTGCATTTCGGCTCGTTGGAGCCTGTTACGCAGGCGTTCGCTGCACTCGCGGTCTTTGCACGCCGCAATGGCCACGCCGTTCTGGCGAGCTGCCTCGCGCAGTTCCATCCCGCCGATGTGTTTGAGTCGCAGCAGCGGCGCACCTTCCCAGGCCTCGACGTCATTCAGTACAACGAGTATTGGGAGTTGCGCTTCGCCACGCCAGTCGCTGACACGCTTCTGGCGTTCGTCCAGCGGCACGTCGGCATTTCACCTCAGTCCGCATAGCCGACCACGGGTTGCATCCCCCTTACGCCCCGTCAGTGACTTTCACCGACGGGGCTTTTTCTTTTCTGGAACCCATCATGTCTAATACTTGGTATGCGCCCTTGCGGGCGCTTGTCAGCCTTGGCTCTCAGGCCGAGAAAATCGCGCACCAGGGCGAGCTACACGCGGCGCGTCAGCGCCATCTGTCGCAGTTTTTCACGCCCGATGCCATTGCCCGCCTGATGTGGGGCGCGGTAACCCACTGGCAGCCTAACCGGAAGGTGTCGATACTCGATAATTCGGTCGGCTCGGCCCGCCTGCTGCAGTTCGCGGACCCGGGCACGCACAGCCTCTATGGCGTAGACGTGCACCAACCAACGATCGAGGCGGTGCAGCATGCCATCGAGGCTGCTGGCTTTGACGGCAGCTTTCGGCACGCCGGCATGGAGGAAATCCATCCGACGCGCTTCGATGTTGCCCTCATTAACCCGCCGTTCTCCATCCATCTGGAGTCGCCGCACCTGAAGCCCTACGACTGCACTACCTGGGGCCGATTTGGGGCCAACACCAGCGCCCTGAGTCATGAATATGGGCTGTACCAGGCACTCGACGCGGCGCAGATCGTGGTGGCACTGCTGCCCACAACCTTCGTCGACAAGTTCGCCGGCCTGGTGATCGGCCACGGCGAACCCTTCGCCGATGCGGCAAGGCGTGTGGTCGGCGTGTTCGACCTGCCAACGAGCGCCTTCCGGGAGGAAGGGGCGGAGGTGCGCACCTCCATTGCGGTATTCGCGCGCTACCGCATGCGCGCCCGCGATTTCGTGCGGCAAGCCGTGTCGGATTTGGCCGAGCCGCTGCCTGCGCTGGAACTGCAGGCCGAGGATCGTCTCTATGGCGAACCGCGGCTTGGCCACCAGCTGCTGGATGACGAAGGGCCCGCTATCACGCGTCCGGTGACCTCGCAGAAACGGGTACGCATCTCGCATGACGGGCGCCGCATCGTGCTCGGATTCGAGTGCGGGTTCGTCGAGGCGATGGTGCTCAATCGTGTGCTGGAGCGCCGCATCGTGTCGCTGGAGGGCCAGCGCCTGCCCCGTGGCTTTCGCTACGCAGGCACGGGCCGGCTGGATCTGGAGGCCTATCTGGTGCAGCCTGATCCGATCGGGGCATTGGGGACGCTCGTTGCCATGGTGAAGTCTGCCGGCGGTGAGCCGGAGTTTGCACCGGGCTTTCTCGAGCACTTCCGCCAGCGTCTGCGTCGCAGCATGCGTCAGGCGTTGCCCTTGCGCCATGCGGTCTGGACGACCGGCGTAGGCGCCGCCGATACCATCGTCGGTACGGCCACGAAGACGCATCTGGTCGACTCGTCGGTTTGGGGCGGCCCGGTTATCAAGGCCGGCCAGACGGTGCGCTTCGATCGGCAGCCCGACGGCCGCTACCAGTACACGGTGCGGGACAAGTGTTATGTCGTCTCGTTGGACGAGATCACCACCCGCTACAGCGTCGAGAAATCGGCGCAGGCGTGGGAGATCGTGCACGAGGGGATGGCCGTGCGCTATCCCGGGCAGGCCGAGCGGCTGCGCAAGCGGCTGCTGGCGCTGGGCATTGACCGGTGGCTGGACTGGCAATTCCAACAGGAAGACCTGGTTGAGCTGCTGCTCAAGCCCAACGGTGCTGTGGCCGCGTGGGAGCAGGGCTGCGGCAAGTCGCGTCTCGCGGCGGGCCTGATCCTGCTGTCCGGCGTGAAGCACGGCCTCATCGTTGTCGAGGCACGCCTGATCGCCGAGATGCGTGCCGAACTGGAGCAAGTCATGCCAGCATCGGACGTCCACGTAATTCAGTCGCCTGAGGATCTGGTGCATCTGGGCCGCCTCAATCTGATCGCCTATGAGCGCTTGCGCATGCCCGTCGACCGGCAGGCCTCGCGCCGCGTCACGTACGCGCACCGGCTGCGCCGTCGCATCGGCCTGCTGGTGGCCGATGAGGGTGAGCGCCTGTCCAACCCTGCCAGCGACCAGAGCCGCGCGCTCTGGCAGCTGTCGGCGAAGCGGCGCTATATCCTGACCGGCAGCCCGATTGCCAGCTATCCGCGCGATATCTTCGGACTGATCGCGTTCACGGGCGGTGACGGCACGGCGGCCCAGCCATATGGCTACCGGCGTGGCTACCTGGAAGCGAACTGGCTTGCTTCAGTGCAGCATGCCGAGCGCGGCATTGACCGTTTCCGCAGCGACTTTGTGGTGCTGGAATGGGTGACGTGGGAATTTGCCGAAAGCCTGCAGGATGGGGCCAAGCGCGAAGTGCCCAAGATCGGCAACCTGCCGCGGTACCGGCAGATGCTGGCGCCGCACGTGAAGCGCCGGTTGGTGTGCGAGCCCGATGTAGCCCGCTTTATCCGCATTGCGCCGCCCGCGGTCGAGGTGGTCGAGACGGACTGGGATCCTGCGCACTTGTCGTTCTATCTGCGGACGGCCGACGAGTTCGCCCAGTGGTACCGGGACGTGCGAAAGGTGGAAGGGAAGTCCAACAACCTGATCGCGATTCTGGCCCGCATCCGTGCCGTGCACTTCGCCGCCAACTACCCGCAGCATGGGGTGGATGGTGTCGGAGCGCTGGGGCAGCTGACCAGCAAGCAGCGCGCGGTGATCGAGCGGCTGGAAGCCATCGCCGGGGAGGGCAAGCAGGCCATCCTGTTTGCCGAGAATCCGGGCGTCATTAACCTCATCGCCAGCCAGTTGAAGGCGAAGGGGGTAGAGACGGTGCCGTTTCACGGCGGCATTCCGATTGCGAAGCGCGTGGCCGACAAGGACAAGCGTTTCGTCGGCGGCACTGCCACGGGCCTGTTGTGCACCAAGGCGTCGGGCCGGGCGGGCTACAACCTGCCCAATGCCGATTACGTGCTCTTCTACGACCGTTCGTGGACGTGGCGCATCGAGTACCAGGCGATGCGGCGCGCGCTGCGCTGGAACCGGAAGGGGCAGTTAAAGGTGGTCTATTTCCATCTGCCCGGGAGTCTAGATATCTACCAGGACCAGATGGTGGCGCACAAACGGGATGCCATGGAGGCGGGCCTGGACTGGGCGACACCGGAACTGGAAGACGAGGCGTTCCTGCACATGGACACGCTGTTGGACGAATTTGTCGACGATCTCGCGAAGCTGCACGGTCGCAAGGCCCGGGATCAACGTGAACTGCTCAAGGAGGCAGCATGAAAGCAAACGAGTGCAGCATCGCCATTGGCGAGGGGCTGGCAACGATCAAGCGACGCGGCACGCGTGGCACGACCGTTGCCCACATTCTCGGCACGATCGAGGCGGACGGGTTGGAAGTCGTCTGCCTGGACCGTCTCGTTCATGGCATCGCCGAGAGCGAGATGGACGGCTGGCAGGTTATTGGCGCGGTGACCAGCGTGCTGGCCAGGCCGATTGGACCCATTCCAGCGAAAAGCAGTCGAAATTGACCAACTTTCGGGGGATGCCTCTGGCTTAAATCACTTTAAGATCAGTTCCGTAGCGCGCCCCGCTACGGAATTGCCTCTCAAGTTGTACCCGTTCCCTCAGGCCCCCACTCGTTGGGGGCCATTTTTTTTTATGCACGCGAAGCCTGTGGCCGTAGCGTGCTGGGCCGCATCAGATTGGATTGAGGCGGTGTCCGGGGCACGCTCCAGGCTTAGCACCACATCGCCGCATCGGATGCGCAGCCATCTTGGCCATCAAATCTTGCTCGTCGAGACGAAATTCGAGTATCCTCACACCACACTTCGCGTCCCAGACGCATCGACCCCGCACCTTTTGGTGCCAGCTTCTGCAGTATGGTGGTCGCCGGCATAGCCTGGCAGTCCATCCTTCCACCCCATCGGGAACCACGTTCCCGGTGCGGCAACGGGTTCCCATTCCGTCTCGGAGAACCCAAAATGCAAAACCCCACCGTTGTCATTGGCAAGATCCGTCCTGGCCGTAACCCGCGCAAGTACTTTGATCCTGTCCAAATGGCTGAACTGACCGAATCCATTCGCGTGGACGGTATCCTTCAGCCGATTCTTATCCGTCCCGTTGAGGGCGATGAAAATGGGCATGAGTATGAAGTCGTTGCCGGTGAACGCCGCTATCGCGCCGCACTGGCCGCGCATGGCGAGGGATACCATATCCCCGTCACGCTCAAGGTGATCACCGACGCCGAGGCCGACCGCATGGCGTTGATTGAAAACGTGCAGCGTGCGGACATGGCGCCTTCCGAGGAGGCCGTGGCAGCATCGAGGATCGCAGGCCAGTTGCAGGGCGACCGCGACGAAGCGGCCCGCCTCCTTGGCTGGTCGCGCTCGACGCTGGACAAGCGCCTGGCTCTCATGAACTGCAGCGAATCGGTCCTGAATGCGCTCAACACGCGTGTCATCCAGCTCGGCCACGCTGAATTGCTGGCGACGCTCGCCAAGGCCACGCAGGACAAGCTCCTGCCGGTCATCGTGAGCGAGAAGAAGTCCGTATCCGAGTTGAAGAAGACCATCGAGGCTGCCGCGTGCAGCCTGGAGAAAGCCATCTTCGACAAGACGGAATGCGCAAGCTGCCAGCACAACTCTTCGTTGCAGACGGAGATGTTCGGCGAGGCAATTGCCACGGGCAACTGCACCAACCGCGCCTGCTATACCGAGAAGACCGACCGCAAGCTCGACAGCATCAGCTACGGGCTCAAGGACGAGTACCAGGTCATTCGCATCGTACGCCCCGGCGACAACCACACCCGCATCCAGCTTCAGGTCGATGGCTCGACTGGGGTGGGGGAGGAGCAAGCCAAGGCGTGCCACGGTTGCGAGAACTTCGGTGCCGCCGTCAGCGGACTGCCCGATTCACTGGGTAAGGTCTACAGTGGTCAGTGCTTCGACACCGTCTGCAACCAGCGGAAGGTGGCGGCACGCCTGAAGGCGGAGCGCGACGCGAAAGCGGCGGCGCAAAAGCCTGCAGGGGGCCCGGCCGGTTCCGGCAAGCCCGCGGCTGCGAAGGGCGGGGACAAGTCTTCGGCGTCAGCCGAGAAGCCTGTCACCTCGATCAGCGAGTCGGAGAAGGTCAAGAACTACCGGACCGATCTCTGGCGCAAGGCGCTGCGCAAGGAAGTCGCGCAGAACGCGGACCAGGCCAATGCCTACCTGATCTCGATCGCCCTCAATGGCCTCGCACGCAACATCGGCGGCGACAAGATGAGCAAGTTCTTCGAGAAGCTGACGGAGCAGAAGGCGTCATCGACGCTGCAAGGCTGCCTGACGGCGGTGCATGCACTGGACGCTGGCAAGCGCCAGCAACTGACCGTGGCGTTGACTGTCGCGGCAATTGACGGCATGGAGGTGCCGAACCTCAAGGAACTGTGCCGCTTCCACAAGCTCGATCTGCGCGCGCACTGGAGCCTGCAGAAGTCGCAATACTTCCTGGAGATGCTCACCAAGTCCGAGATGAAGGTTCTCGCGGACGAACTGGGCATTCGCAAGGCGCTGGGCGATAGCTTTGCCAAGCTGTTCAACAAGCCGAAACCCGAAGTCATTGCCGGCCTGCTGGCTGTCGATGGCTTTGACTACACCGGCAAGGTGCCCAAGGTCCTGGGCTTCTGATCACTTTCACTCTGCCTTAACGCAGGGCGCCATCCGGCGCCCTGCCTCACCCCATTTCCCCAAAAGGATTCACCATGTTCACTGAATTGGTCCCGCTCGTCCGCGCGAGCGACAAGGTTGTTGTTACGCTGTCCATGCATGGCGATGTCATGTCCGTTGTCGTGCTGCCAGTCATCAAGAATGCCGCGGATGCCGCGCTCACGTCGCCTCTGGTGCTGTCGGCAACGCCTGCGGACCTGGATGCCGAGTTCGCGGCGGCCGTCACGAGTGTGAGCGAATCGCATCGCTCGCTGGCCGAGCAGGCCGAGGCAACGAAGTCGATTCTCGATGCCGCCAAGTCCACGCAATCGTCCAATGCGACGAAGGCGCTGGCTAAGGCCGCATCGCCATCGGCGTCGGAAAGCGAAAGCGCTTCGGATGATGATGCGGATGCCGATGATGCCGCGCAGACCGAAGCGGACGCGAAGGTGAGTGCGCCGTCCTCGGTCGGTACTGATCTGGCATCCCTGCTCTAAGGAGACCGACATGGCACTCGAAATCAAGAAGTTGCTGCGTCAGTTCTCCTACAACGGCATGTCCTTTGTGGACCCTGGTCCGGCGTTCACGCCAGAGCAGGTGCGCGACATCTATTCGGCTCAGTATCCCGAGCTGACCACCGCCTCGGTGGATGGTCCGGAGGTCAAGGGCGAGGTTGCGAGCTTCACCTTCGTTCGCGCCGCCGGCGCCAAGGGCGCGCATGCGCGAATCTGACCTGATGAAAGCACTGGCAACCGGCCAGTTCGCTACCACCATGAAACCGCCCGAAAGGGCGGTTTTTTCACATTCTGAGGAGACTCAACAATGCTGTTCGATCCTCGGTCGTTTGTTCCAGAGGTCGATGCAGGACAACCCGCATGGACGCCTGCGCGACAGCATCCCATTGCCCGACGTCGACCTGCCCATGATTTTCTGACGCTGCCGGCCATCCCTGCTGGGGTTCCGAATAGCGGGCTGCTTACCTTCGGGGATGAGGTCGATGTTTTGGGCCTTGTCCGTGCACAGTTTGCCACCGGTGTGCTGCGTGCGAACGATGTTTCGACTCCAACGGGTGCGGGCGATGCATTCGCCCAGGCCATGTTTGCGTGGCTGCGCGCCCGCACACCTGAGTGCAAGCGCCTGAGTTTCGGCTTCTCGCTGATCGACATAGGCGCTGCAAAGGACCAGTTGATGCAATTCGGCTGGGAGGACGAGATCGAGGCGCCGCTGTATCTCGCCATCGACATGCCCGGCGACGACGTCTACTTCATTGGTGAAGCGCGCGCGAGCGCGCTGCGAGCGGTGCACCCGCACCTTCTCTACACCGCGATGTCGCTGATCAATACGGCTAGCGCGAAGTCGCTCTTCCTGCGCACCCCTGAAGCCCTGCTTGACCTGTTTGCGCGGTGGCACTGGGAGTACGACAGTACCCTTGCCGACGACAAGAACGCGAGGGAATTCCTTGCCGAGAGTTGTGACATGGATGAAGGCGACATCGAGCGATACCTGCCGTCTGTCGTTAGGCCGGAACTCGCACCGGATGACGTACTGCCACCGGCCTGCCACGGCTATCCGGCGTCGAGCAAGCTGCGAGCATTCGGTAGCAGGAAGCTCTATGAGCTGTCTCGCGCCAACAATGGCTGGGTCAAGGATCTATGTGTCGCGCTGGCCGAACTGAACCTGACCCTTAAGAGGCAGGGCGATAGGTCGGCCGTTGCAGGATCCCAGTGGGCCGAGCCGGCATACTCCGCGGCCACGCTCGCCTATAGGCAGTCCGACTACGTCACGCAGGTACTCGACGATCTGTATGACGGGCTCAACTGCAGCGGCGATGCAACGCTGTTCCAATGCTTCATACCCATTGCGGGCGAGCCAAAGGCGATCCGGCAGCAGTTCAGGGATCTGGACGGCATGCTGAAGACCATCGCGGCGCTCGATCGCGTTCTCACACTCATTTCTGACTAGGAGGGCCATATGGCCGAAATCCTGACCGCTACGCGGTCGCACGACGTGGCCCTGCAAGGGGCCATTTTGCTTTATGGGCAAGGGCCAGGGCAGTTCTCCTACGCCACGGCCCATCGCATCGAGCCGGATGGCTCGGGTCGCCCCGTCATTGGTGCCGGCACACCGCTGAACCGTATGGCGTTGATCCACGCAGTCCGTGAAGTGGCGGAGGCCTCGCTCCCCAACGGCGAGTTCCTCACACCCAACGTGCTGTCGATCAGCCCCACCGCGGTGACATGGTGGTGTCCCGCGGCGCAGCGTCGCGTTTTCTTCGACTGCAAGGAGTTCGGGAAGCGCAGTGCGGTTGTGCCACACCCCGCGCTTGTGTTCCAGGCATCGCAGTCCGGGTTCCGGGTCTTCGCCCTGAGAGGGGACGAGCGCCCCGTACCGGCCAGCGAGCTTTGCGAGCCGCCTTACTTCAATACCTGGGACCACGGGAAGATCTGCATCGGCTCAGCCCATGTGCCCAAGCAGATCGACGTGGCATCAATCGCAGGTTGGGAAGCCGGATTCTTCAACTCGGCATTTACCCATCCCAACCATGGCAGCAAGCGCGTGACGTACGAGCGCGGCGCCTATGCCTTCTGGAAGGACATGCTTGACGGGCAGTTTCCCGACTACCCCAAGCAAGTCCTCGTTCCCATGAAACTCAAGCTGGCGGATCTGATCGCCGGCAAACTGGAAAAGTCATCATGAATCCTGCTGACGCTGCCCTGCAGCAATCCTTTCCTTCTGTGATGGTGCCGCGCTTCGGAGCGCTCGCGCCCATGGAACGGTCCGGCGAGCGCCTGCTCATTGCGGCTAACGGCGTGTTCCTTGAGATCGTCCGGCCCTGGCTGAGCGTCGTCCGCCACCTCGGCGCTTTCCAGCATCGCACGGCCATTCCATACGGCGAGGCGGCAGAGACAACCGATCTGCGCTGCGGGCGCATCCCGGCTCAGTTGATCGGGGAGTTCGCCGCGATGGCGCGTGCCGCGCATCCCAAGGAAACTGGTGGGTGGGTGGTCTGGAATGCCGATAGCGCTTCGTTCCGGCTGGTGCCAGTGCAGATCCTGGAGCACAGCGGCGGGCACCTGAAGTACGAGCGTCCCCCACTGGCTGCAGACGATGTGCTGGTGGTCGACTGCCACTCGCATGGGCGTCACCCGGCGTTCTTCTCGTCTACCGACGATGACGACGACTGCCACGACGTGAAGTTTGCGTTCGTGATGGGCAACTGCGACGCGGCAACGCCTTCGATGGCACTGCGGCTGTGCGCCAAGGGCATTTTCGAGAACGTGGAGAAGGTTCCAGCCGACTGGTACGCCGCGGCGCGCGAGGAGGTGCTGGCATGACCTTCGAGCATCGCATTCCCGCGAACATGACGACGCGTGCCTGGAAGGTGGTAGTGGTAGGTGCCGGCGGCACCGGCAGCGCCTTGCTACCCAATCTGGCGCGGCTGCATCACGCCATGCTGGAGCTGGGCCACCCGGGCGGCATCGATTGCACGGTCTACGATGACGATACCGTCAGCGAGACCAATATCGGTCGTCAGGGCTTCTATCCCGTCGATGTGGGCCAGCACAAGGCCACGCTGATCGTGAACCGACTGAACAACCTGATGGGGACGCGCTGGGAAGCGCACACGCGTCGGGTTGCGAGCGGCGATCGCTTCGTCTGCGACATGGCAATTGGCTGTGTTGACACGCGGGCTGCCCGCAAGGCGATCCTTGGAGCGATGAAGCGTGGCACAGGTGGCTACTATCTTGACTGCGGCAACGAGTCGGACAGTGGTCAGGTGATTCTCGGCCAAGTGCGCGGCAAGGCGGCGCAGCGCTTGCCCCATGTCGGCGACCTTTTCCCCGAGCTGCTGGACCCGAAAGGGGACAAGGCCGACACTGCGCCGTCGTGTTCGATGGCAGAGGCGCTGCAGAAGCAGTCGCTGGTGATCAACCAGGCGATCGCGGTGCAGGCCTACAACTTGCTTTGGACGCTGTTTCGCACGGGGACGCTGAAGTACTGCGGCGCGTTCGTGAATTTGGCAGTGGGGCGTACGAATCCACTGCCGGTTGACCCGCAGGCCTGGGCGCGATTCGGGTATCACCTGCCCGAACCGAAGCAGCGCGCGAGCCGCGCCTCTCGCCATGCCGCTTGAACCCGCCGTCCCCGAAGTTTTGGGGATGGCATTTTTTTTGGATTCATTGCAGCGGCGCCCCACGTGGCGTTCGGCCCGCACCTATCATCGACCCGCCGGAACACAGCCCAGGTAGCTGCCTTCCGGAAGAATTGGAGTACACACTATGCAAGATCCTCATGCCTTTGCCTCTAAATACCGACCCGTTAGGGTAGCCGGCGACTGGCTACCCGACGACTTCGCAATCGATGCCTTCTGGAACGGTGTCAGTTGGAACGGCTTCGTGGTGCCATTGTTTACGCTGGCATCAGCGCAGCAACTATGCAAATCGATGCCAACCCTTGAGTTTGTAGCGAGTGATTCGTCATTCCTGCTTTCCGAAGAGCACGGTGCGGTAACCATCCAGGGACGGCCGTATCGCGTTGGCGAGGCATTGCTGATTCTTTATGCGATCGGCGACAGTTGGTGTTGGCGTCTCGCCGAATGCGGCTGACCGGAAGCCGCATTCGGCGCTTCGGTAAGTAGGCTGCGCCGGATTGAACGACTCCACAAACGCGCTCGACACTGCTAACATAGGTGCACCTACCGCGTCTCCGACGCATCGACACTTCCGGTTGTATAGCCGGACATCTCTTTTTTCCCCACCTACGGGCCTTCCTGCCCGTGGGCATGTTGGCCCCATTTTCGTTGAGGCCATCATGATCAAGCGATTCTTCCTGCTTTTCCTTTGCTGCGCCGTTTTCACTGGCTGCGCTGCTCAGCCGACTTCGCCCAATACCTACCGGGCGACGGAAGCGCTGCGCACAAGTAACGCTGAAGCTGTCACAGTCGTCAGGGTTCGCCCCGTCACGATTGTCGACAGGGACGGCATTATGTCGGCCCACACCGGCGTACCCGGTGTTCTCGGTGCCGTCGTTGGTGCGGTGCTTGGTGCGCGCATCATCGGCGACGGCAATGGCCGTTACCTGGCCGGCGCCCTGTCGGGCACCGTCTCGGCGGTCATCGCGCAGACGGCGGCGAACCAGTTGAGCCGCCGCGATGGCGTGGAAGTCATTGTCCGCACGGACAGTGGCCGCCAGGTCGTCGTGACCCAGGATGCGGATCAGCAGTTCGTCTCTGGCGAGCAGCTGTTTCTCGTCTCGGGTGCCGGCGGCTATCGCCTCACTCACTAACGGCCTCCGGTTCGGAGTCCCATTCCCTTCATTCTCCCCGCGCGGACCCTCCCGCGTGGGGGCTCTGTCGCGAACTGCAACCAGCCATGTTCGACACTGCAGAAACATCTCCCCTGACCATCAATCCGATCGAAACGAAGGGCAGGTACATCTTCGAAGTCGCCGATGACGTCCGTCGTCAACTGCGCAGTGCAAGCCTGGAGCCGGAATGGCTCAATGCTGCCAATTTCATGGATGACGACAATGAGGCCATGTACGGCCCGAAGTCGTCACGCCAGTGGCCACAGTTGGGTGCGCGTGAACGACTCACCGTCTCCGTGCATCGCGGTTGGTCGGAAGGCTGGGCGGTCTTTGTCGACCGGATCGGCTACGCCGGCGAGGCCCCCAACCTGGTCACCACTGCCCAGAAGTTGCTTGTTGGCAAGGTGCTGTCCGAGCGCCAAGCTTGGGACACCGTCCGAGCCATCAGCAAGATTTTCGATCTCGCCTGACCTCAGGCCCATCCCAATCGCAAGCCCGAGAGGGCTTGCCGAAGCTTTCAGGCTTCGGCAAGCGCTTTCACCCGCGTCATCGACGCATCGACCCACTGTCCGGCATAGCCGGACCAACCCATTGCGGGACACTCGTCCCGTTGGGAAGGGGTGTCCCGCGCATTCTTGAGGACATCATGAAGCTTCCTAAATCATTCTTCAGTCGGCACCCGTCGACCAATTCTTCTGCCTGCCAAGCGGTTCGCCGTGACGCATGCCGTGTGCTGCGCCGCTTCGCCGGCGACATGGCACTTAGCCCGCGGGACTACACAATTCGCGAGCATCGCCAGCGCCGTCGCGACGTCGACGTGTTCGCCTTGCATACGGACTCGCTGCTTGTCGAGATCCAGCACGGCCCGGGCCAGGAAGGCGGAGTGCGCATGTCCTACAGAACCTGTCGCGGTCGCCATGACTTGACCGGGGGGCGCGACAATACCGTCAATGTGGAGTCGCTGGCCACCGACCATGGCTATGCCAATCTGGTTTCCACGCTTCGCGTGGTGGCCGGGCGGCGTAGCTGAGGGGGCAAGCCATGACCAGCCTTATCAAGGTGACCTTCACATCGACGTCTGGTGAGGAGGTGAATGGGCATGCCCAGTACGATCCAGCGGCCGGCATGGTGACATTGCCGGCGCGCTTGCTGGAGCTTGTCAATCGCGCAACGGGGGCAGGCGAAGGCTATGCCATCGTGGCTCACGAAGACGGATATCGAATTCCATTACTGCACGTGGAAAACGGTAGCTATCGCGTCGATCGGGCACGGCGCCAACGCAAGGCGTTTCTTCTGCAAGCGTGGAAGGCGGTCATCGCGCCGACCA
The DNA here is from genome assembly GCF_016127575.1 of Cupriavidus necator. Classification (NCBI taxonomy): domain Bacteria; kingdom Pseudomonadati; phylum Pseudomonadota; class Betaproteobacteria; order Burkholderiales; family Burkholderiaceae; genus Cupriavidus; species Cupriavidus necator. The sequence goes on along the minus strand of NZ_CP066020.1, from coordinate 350,083 downwards.
AGGACCAGCGGCAGCAATCAGGCCGATTTGCTCACACGCTTTCTGCTGCAGCCGTGATTGGCGCTGCGGGCTATGTCGGTTCGGGCCGCGTTTGGACCCTCAGCGCGGTGACGGACGTCTTGAGCCTGGTCGGCATCGGTGTTGTACTATTCTTCGTAGGCGCAGTGCTTTCTAAAGGAGACTGAGAATGACTCTCGGCCTGTTTGTACTGATTCTTGGCGGGGCCATTGCGGCTTTCCTGCTCTGGGCGGACCGCAATGGACGACGTGTCCACAAGGACTAAGTGATGTTTGGGCCATTTGTATTCGGCCTTTCATCGTGCATCGCGGAACTTGACCGCGACGCCTGAACGCCTCCCTTCTCCTACGAGCCGATTCGTCGGCTCCGACATCAGCGCATCCCTTGGGGTGCGCTTTTTGTTTTTCAAACCACCCACGCGGGCGTCGTCCCGTCGGGCCGGCTCCCCATCTAACGGAGTTTCCCGATGGACCGTATCTATGGCGCTGGCCTGGCCAGCTACCCCGCCGGCGTGCTGCTGCGCGCCAGTGTCTATTCCACCAACCTGCGCGCGGCGTTCTCACTCGTCTGTGCCGACGATGGCATGCCCTACGGCGCGCTGTCGGTGAACGTGCCAGACGCCGACCTTGCCGAGGACGAGATTCTCGCGTCGGCTGCCTGGAACCTGCCGGCCGATCTGAAGACTGTGCTGCTGGGCACCGGCAAGTTCGTCCAAACTGGCCGGTCGAACCAGGTCGGCCTTGGCCGCGGCGAAATTTGGCGTATTGCGGATCCTGACTTGTTGTCGCAGGTTGCTGCCGCACGCGTGGTCGCTCGCCGAAGCCGCCCGGTACGCCGCGCAGCTGCGCTCGCCTGATCCGATCCTTTCAACCCTTTCGGGGCATGTCCCCGAAGGGGCGTGCTCCGCCCCAGGAGCCACCATGTACGTTGTCCACATCGGCCAACAGGCCGAGAATCGCACGTCGCTCGCCGGCGTGCTGCAGCTTTTGAACGATGACCGTGACGGCCGCGCGCTGCCGCGTGTCGAAGACATCTCCGTTCGGCACATCGAGCGCGGGGCGATCCCGGTCGTGCGCCTTGCGTCCGGCAATTTTGCGGTGCGCCCGACGGGCACCCGGCGCGCGATCCTGACCATGATCCTCGACGAAGTGGATCGGTTCATTGTGCGCGTGGGTGGAAAAGTCCTGCGCCCGCACGAGATGAGCCGCGCCTCCTGGGGCGCCGTGGTCGCTGCCGGCCGCCTGGCGTACTTCCCCGCGGAAGCCATCGACATGTCTCAAGGCGATGCGGGACCGCTCTTCCAGACAGCAGACCTTTTTGAGGAGAAGGGAGCGTTCGACATCGCTGAGTTTGTTTGTGGTGAGTTCGTGCGCAGATTCGGCTACGGCATCAACGGGCCGTTGTATGCACCGGATGCGAGCCCCAATGCCCGCCATGAGGTGCACGTTGCCTATGCGCTGATGCGTGGCGAGAAGGTTCGAAACTGCATCGTCAATACCTACCGCGACAACCCGCACCACGGCCGCCATGACCTCTGGATGCAACCCCTGATCGAGGTACCCGCGCTACGGGGGGCATTGTCGGCCAGCGTGTTGCAAGCGCTTTGCCGGACCACGCGTGCCGAGAAGCTCACGATCACGACGCGCAATGTCGGCAAGCTGCTCGCCGCACTCCGCCATGTGCCGCACGACGGCTGTGACGTGGAGGTCGACGACGCTCTGTTTGTGGCTGGCATCCTGCCACCGCGGACGATCCCGACGCCCAAGCCGCCGACGGCGGAGAACGCGCAGCCGGTGACGAACCTGGCTGCGCGGATTCACGCGTTGATCAGCCAACGGCAGTTCCAGGAGAGCATGGACAAGGCCAAGGCCGAGCGGGAATCGCGGAGAATCAGCCAGCGAGAGTTCGATCGCCAGGCCTGTGCCGCTGCAGCTTACCGCGCAGCCTATGGCTATGAGTGGCCGAACCGCGTTGCGCTCGCAGTCATGCAGCGCAATGTGGCGGCGGTCCTGCAGATCTTTGACGGCCCGAAGGACTGGAACACGGATTCGAAGCGCGCCCTGCGTGAAGAGATCGGTGTCGACGTTCTCCAATGTTCAGCGATGACTCGCCGACGCCGGCTGTTTGAACTGTGTGGATTCTCGGAAGCCGAACAGGCCGAATGGGAGGCCCACGAGGTCATCGAGAAAGCGCAGAAGCGCGCCGAGCGTGAACTGGCTGATGCAATGCGCCAGGCCGAGGCGGTCAAGTACCGTCTCGAGACCGGCCAGGTGATGAGCGGACGCGAGTACGTCGACTTTTGCATTGACGCTGGCTTCTCGCAGCTCATCGACGAGCCCCGCGGTAGTGCCAGACGTTACCTGATCCACGATCCAGTAAAGCGGGCTTCCCGACCGCTGCGCGCCAAGGACGGCACGCTGGACTATGCGCGCGCTCGCCTGGCGCATGTCGCCGTGCCCGTGGCGCTCGCCGCATGATTGCATTTTCCCCCGGCCACTGGCTGGGGGCGTCTTCTTCAAATCACGCGTGGATATCCTGAGCATTCGGGTTCGTCCGGACGCGACGCTTGCGTTAGCCTTTGCACTACACACAAAGCTCTGTTCGCACTGAAGGACGTTCAGTCCGAACCGAGTTTTACCCGCGTCTACGACGCATCGACCAAGCCGGCATGCCGGCCATCCTCTGCAACTTCCCACAGGGACGAACCCTGTGGGGACGTCTCTGTGGGCATTATCCCTTGCCCACATGCACCTCCAATTCTTGCTGTAGCCGTGATGGCGTGTTGCCCTGGACCCGCTGAGTGCGGCCACGGAAAGCGCCATGTCTTGCCCCGCACGCGTGCAGTCCTGCTCGCTGCGAATTCTGATCTTCCCATTTCTTTCCTGCGACCGGCCTTGGGGCCGTGCTCGCGCTATCCCATTCTCAGGAGCAATCCCATGTCTCATCTCGTTCAAACCATGGCTTATGTCGGCGCTACCCCGTGGCACGGCCTGGGCAACCAGCTCGAAAGCAATCAGCCGCTCGAAGTGTGGGCGGACGCTGCTGGCATGAACTGGCGAATCGAGGAAACCGACGTGATGTATCGCGCCGGCTCCCACGATCTCGATCCGCTTCATTCGTTCCCCCAGCAGAAGGTGCTGTTTCGCTCGGATACCAAGAAGCCGCTTGCAACAGTGTCCAAGCGGTACCAGGTCGTCCAGCCCTCGGAGATCCTGGACTTCTATCGTGATCTGACGGAGGTCGGTGGCTACCAGCTTGAAACGGCAGGTGTGCTCAAGGAAGGTCGCAAGCTCTGGGCGCTCGCGCGTACGGGACAGTCGACCAAGATCGCCGGCGTCGACGAGGTGCGCGGCTACCTGCTGCTGGCCACGGCCTGTGATGGCACCTTGGCCACCACCGCCCAGTTCACGTCGGTGCGGGTGGTTTGCAACAACACGCTGCAGATTGCGCTTGGCCGCAGTCGCGGCGCCGTCAAGGTGCCGCACCGCAGCCAGTTCGACCCGCGCGCTGTCAAGGAAGAGTTGGGCATCGCCATCTCGTCGTGGGATGGCTTCATGGTCCGCATGCATGAACTGGCCGACCGCAAGGTGAGTCAGGTCGAATCGGAACGCTTCTTCCAGCGCCTGTTCACGTACCCGTGGACGAAGCCGGATTCGAACGGTCCCGACAAGGTGAACGAGCGCGGCCTGAAGGCTGTGCTCAATCTCTTCGAGGGCAACGGTCGTGGTGCCACGCTGGAATCGGCGGCCGGGACTGCCTGGGGGCTGGTGAACAGCGTCACCGAGTACGTCGATCACCAGCAGCGAGCGCGCAATGCGGGCAATCGGCTGGATTCGGCGTGGTTCGGTGCCGGCGCGGCACTCAAGCAGCGCGCTTGGGACGCTGCGATCGAGCTCATTGCATGACGAGATCGTAATTGTTCAGCCCTAAAGCGAACGACGCTCCATGCCGATGTTTGGCATGGAAGTAGTCGCTTTTAGGTCCACCAAGCCCCGGCAGTGCCGGGGCCTTTTTCTTCTCTCGTTGCCAATGATTCTGACTGATTTCTATTCTCGATACCCTCGATGGCTGTTCCGGACCTCTGATGCGAAGCGACCTGCGTTTCCTGGCCGCAATGCCTGTCGTACCACGATCGGGAGTGACGGGCAACGAGTCGCGGGGCGACTTATGCAACGGCAGCCAATCATTGTGGCGCATTTCCACAAGGAGCGCTTTCATACACTCTTCGATGAGTGGCAGAGCCTGGTCAGGCAGCACGCAATCCAGGTGGAGTATGACGCTTGGATGGACCAGCGATATGTGCAAGGACCCGCATTCTCAGTGACGCTAAAGCGGGGAAGGGTTGTATTCGATCTAGTACATGGGGCCATGTACGAAGTGCGCGGCAAGGACGGAAGCGGGCGCATCTTCAGAGTGCAGTTGGCCAATGACTTTCCGTATGTGTCGTTTCGAGATCCCGCCAGCGGCGTGGACTTTCCGTGGGTCGCATTCCCTGACGTTTCTACACAGGCGGAGTTGATGACGTTGCGACGCATGTACTAAAAGAGAAAGCCCGGCGAAAATTTCTGCCGGGCCTTTTTGCTCTCGAAAGAGAGGGTGTGGAACTGAGCTTTTCGATTTGTTGGAAGGAACATGTTCCTCAACTGCTCGCAGGCTCCACCGCTTCGGTAGCAGAGTCAGTGACGGCCACCCCCTCCTTTTGTGGGGATGGTGCATAGCCGACCGCCTGAATGCGTGTGATGGTGCCGTCCAGGGCGGCATTCGGTCCCAGCCGGATAGTGCCCGCGTAGATGATCCGGCCCTTCACTCGGCCGTTGATCAGCAAAGAGGTCCGACCGACGACATCGCCTTCGACCACACCGTCCACAATGACGTGCTCGCCATCGACGTTGCCGTGCACTACACCGCCTGCCGCGATATGCAATAGGCCCCGGGAAGCGCCAATGTTGCCGGTGACCAGCGCCAGGCAAGTGAAGCCATGGTCCGAAACAATGTCGCCGTGGATGCTCATGCCGGCACGCAGCACGCTGAAGATGGGAGGATTTTCCATGGCGCTCAGAACATCTTGATGTCGGTGGGGGAGTTGGCATGCTGCGCCGCTGTGTTTCGCGCCGGCGCGGCACTAGTCGGCAGCTGCTGTGCAGTCTTGGCCGGGGCCAGTACGGTCGCGGCCCTCGCCGGTGCTGGTGCAGGGGCAAGCGCAGGGGCAGGCGCAGCCGGGGCCGCAGATCGCTTCACTGTCTCCGCCTTCGGCTCCGCTGGTGATCGCTCCCGCGTTTGCTCCGCGGGCACGGCGGCAGCGGATGCTGCGGACGTCGACGCCACTGCGGCCTCGCCAGATACCGGCAATACAGTGCTCTGAGCTACTTCCGATGCGGGGACGCTGTTGGTCTTGCGCGGCCATTCATGGCCGTCGGCCGCCGGAACACGCGCGGAAGCTTCGGGAGCGGAGTGAACCGGCTGCACCTGCTCGGTGCCGGCACGCGATTCCCGCTTCCCAATAGATGTGCCAATGATGAACATGAGCGCTGCGGCGGAAACGAAGCCAAGCCCCCACAGCAGCCGGGGATTGCCGCGCAACGCGAACGGGAACGGGGAGGTGGAGGCCCTTGCTGGTGCGGTGGAAGTGCCGCCATAGCCAAGATGCGGCGCCGTCGCTGCACCCGCCGGAGAGATGTCGATCGTAAGGGGTGGTTGGGCGTATTGAGCATGCAGCTGCTCGATGTCACGCATGTCCATCGGGGGAGCTCCGGTGAGATGAAATCAGTGTGCCGTCGGGTCCGAACTTGTCTGTGTCCGGGATGCAGAGTTGGTGAATCGCGGTGATCCGCTTTGCGGCGATCTGGATTGTCGTGGTGCGTTGGTCCGCAGAGATGGACCCGCATTCCTGGCTGTAGAGCGTCTCAACAAAAATCCGGTCGAACTGCATCAGCAGTCTGAGCAGCCGGCCGGCGAAGGAATGGGAGACCTTGACCTCTTTCTCCTCGTAGAAGAGGGGAATCTCGACCTGATCGGTCTTCGAAAGCCAGCTCAGTGCACTGCCATACCAATCCTCCGCGTCGCGAAACGCTTCATCCAGCGCCTTGACCTTGCCGCCACGCGCCACGACGAACTTGGATGAAGCGTAGTAGAAATGTGCATCCAGGAAGTCGCGCGCGAACTTTGAGCAGTAGGCGTGGAGGGTAGCTGAAGCCGTCGTCGGCGTGAGGCGGCTTAGCCGTTCTTCGCTGTTGTGTCGCTCAATGGGTCTGAGCCCACTGGCTGATACCTTGGGTGGATCCTGTTCGGCCATTTTTTCATGTTCTCGGAAGCGCTCTCTCAGGGTGAAATTGTCGGACACAACCGGGCACTCGATGACTTTGAAAGCTATGGCAAATTGGCGAGCTTTCGCATTCTTTGCGACGGATTTTCTGTGCCACAATGCATTCACACCTCGCGTCACTGACGCATCGACCCTGACTCCTGGCGAGTCCATCTTCTGCTTCAAGTCGTGCATATGCGCACGCGCCGACTGGTTGGCTACCAGTGTGGATATTTCTTGTGCTAAGTGTTTTCGCCGAACACTTCCCTCATCAGCTCGTAATACGCGTTCTCGCGGTGCCTCCTTGTGAGCGCACGCGACTGACACCGTTCGAGCCCGGGATCATGTGGAGCTCTCTCTCAAAGGCCCCTCCCGGGCAGAACGGCAGCCGTCGAGCCGATCCGTGAACCTGCGGCCGAACCTGTGGGTTCGCGAAATGGGTTGCTGTGCAGCGTGACCATGCTGCACGAGGACGACTTTACGTCCTCAGCATCGAGCAGCGCGCAATTGTGCGCCGCTCCCTGAGTGCCACGCCCCCGGAAGGGGCGTGGCATTGCAGGTTCTGAATAGCAAAGCTCGCTGCCGGCGCAATCCGGAGCGGGCTTTTTTCGTTTCTGGCGCGCCAATGGCGCCGCCAGTCTTTTCGGAAGCCTGCGCGTCAGGCTTTCCCATCGCCGCAACGACCCAGCGCGGGGCCGACACAGCCCAGCGCCTTCGGGAGCATGCTGCGTCCATCCGGGCCGACGTCGTTCGCTTTCCTGACAGGAGAAAGGACGTACCATGCATGCACCCATCACCTACAGCGAACCTGGCGGACGCCGGAGCCTGCTAGAGGAGCGGCCCACGCGGCCACCGATCATTGGCAAGATCCGGCCCGGCATCAAGGTTCTGACCAAGGCTGCACGTGAGAAGCCTGAAGCCGTCAAGATCCATGACCGGATGTTGGCCCAGGGTCAGAGCTTCGAGCGTATGGGGTTGGAGATATCCCGGGCAACCGGAATTAAAACGCCTCTTGTTCCGAAGAACGTGCCGTGGTTCACCTGCCGCGGCTCGGACTTTGCCAACCCCGCAGTGGCTGAAGAGATCGTGCAGCGCTACGGTGAGGATCGTGGCGACGGCAACGGCTTCCGTCTCTGGCGATTCCCGGTCATCTTCGCGTTCGACGACTGGTTGAGCAATATGCCCAATCAGCTCGTTGCATGGACGCAGAGCGGTCGCCAGTTCTTCTCGGAGTACGGGCCGGACGGCAGGCGTTACTGCAAGATGTACGCGCCCCCAGTGCGCGATGCTCGCGCCAATCGCGCGAAGCGAACCTGGGGCGGCCGCACCATCATCCTGCGACAGGACGACGATATCCCTGACGGTATCTGCGACCCACACATGTGCCCGCAATACCAGGATGGGAATTGCAACCTGTCGGCCAGTTTCTACTTCGCGCTGCCGGCCATTTCCGGCCTTGGCCTCATCGAAATGCCGACAACCTCGATTTACGTCCTGCAGAAGGCTCACGCCGCCATGCAGACCGTGGCGTTGGCGCGCGGCAGGCTGGTGGGCGTCAAGTTCTGGATGTCCAAGCAGGAGGTGGAGATCAGCCGCATCGATGATAGCGGAAGGGCGGTGCGCCAGATGCAATGGCTCATCACGTTGGACGCGGAGATCGATATCGCTGCCCTGCTGGACGGGTCGGACCGTCGTGCGCCGGCACTCGAGATGGCGACGCAGGCAGTTGCTGCGTTGGAAGACGAGGTCCAGCCAACGGAGCAGACGCCTCTGCAGGGCGATGAAGCGACGAAGCTGTCGCAGGTTGTTGATGCCACTGCAGCGCATCAAGTGCCCGTCGACGGCGACGACCTGGAAAGCCAGTTCGAGGATCTGATGGTGCGTCTGGGCCTGGCCAATCAGGAAGGCCGGGCACAGTTCCGCATCTACGCATCTGCCACATTTGGGCGCGGCTGGACCAAGCGTGACCAGGACGTTCGCCAACTGCTTGGCGAAATGCGCACAGCGCTGACCAATCCGCTTGCGTTCCGCGAACAGATAGCCGCGATCGCTGCCGAAGTCGCACCGTAGTTTCGCCAGCCTCGTGCCGGCATGTCAGGGGAAGCCATATGGCTTCCCTTTCTCTTTTCCTGCCGCACGCCGGCACATTTCTTTGGAGGTCATACCATGCACAATGAAGGCGATAGCCTGCTTGTCGCGCACTTCTCGGATCTGCACTATTCCCCTGGCCACCTGGCAGAGGCCGACCGCTGCTTCGGCTTTGCGGTCGATGACGCGATTGCCGGCGGGTGCCAAGTTGGCGTGGTGTCTGGGGATTCCACCGACCACCGCCTGGACGCGCACACACCGGCGCTCTCGGCGCTGGCACGCCGAGTTCACCAGCTGACAGCACGCATGCCCGTTTTGATGCTGCAAGGCACATATAGCCACGAGCCCCCGGGCACGCTGGACCTGTTTCGCCTCATCGGCGCACAGTATCCCGTCTATGTCGCGGATCGCATCCATCAGGTTGCACTATGCGCAGGGCACTTTGTGCCGTCGGTGGGGCCCGTCTTCGACACCGCGGAGATCGACGTGCTGCTAGCACAGCACGGCATACCGGAAGTGGTGTTCACCTGTGTGCCGACGGTCAATAAGGCTGTGCTGGCGGCCGCGGCTGGCGTTGCAAGTGCTGCCACGGCAGTCGGCGATCACCTGGCCGACTATCTGAGGGCTGCGGGTACCGTCAATCACCAATGGCGATCGAGGGGCGCGCGCACGATCGGCGTGTCCCACGGTACGGTCAACGGGTGCCAGACCGAGCACGGGGTGCCGATGGCCGGATTCGACTACGAATTCACCATTGGCGCGCTGTTCGATGCCGATTGCGATGCCTTCATGCTCGGGCACATTCACCGCGCCCAGCAATGGGCACAGGAGGGCAGGGTGGTGGCCTATCCGGGCTCCATCGGGCGCTTCCACTATGGTGAGATTGGGGAAAAGGGCTACCTGCGCTGGCAGATTGCTCCCCGCCGGACCGAGGCCTCGCTGGTGGCGACACCGGCGCGCCAGTCCGTCTGCATTGACTTCGACGGCCCGCCGGATATGGCGCAGCTGACCGAGATGGCCACCGATGCTGCCGACAAGTTCGTGCGCATCCGTTGGACGGTCAACGAGGAGCACCGCCAGCTTGTGGACCGGGAGGCCATCACGGCTCTCTTTGGCGCCAGTGCCGAGGTGAAGCTCGAAGCCCGGGTGCTACCGGCAGTTCGTAGCCGGGCCGAAGGCATCAGCCGGGCCGCAACATTGCCCGAGAAGCTGGGACGCTGGTGTGAGTTGACGGGTGTTGAGGCCAATCCGCTCATGGACTGCCTCTCGATGCTTGAGACGAACGATGCGCAGTCGATTGCCGATCGCGTGCTGGCGGATCTTGTGGCTGATCCGGTAGCGGCAGCATCCGATGCATCCCCACCCGAGCCTGTGTTGCCACATGTCTTAACGGCGCTGGTTGGCATGGAGCTGGAAGACGATGTCGGTGCGCCTCCGGTGCCGCCAGGCTCGAAGGAAACGGACGCCAAGCCGGCGTTGCCGTCGTCATCGCTAACTGCCCCAGCGATGGACTGGCTGACCGATGATCTGTTTGCGTAGCGATACGCCCACACCTTAGAACATGTGAGCCATGTTCCGACAGCCCTAGAGGCTGCCGAAACCCGGTTTTCTCCGCGTCCTTGACGCATCGACCCCGCAGTATCCATTTTCTTTCTTTCTACCCAGACGGGTGCTTCCCGTCTGGGGCGCACTCCGTCCTTTTCCAGGAGTGCAAAAATGATCTTGTACCACGCCGGTCCCGACTGGCTCTTCGTTGAAGAAGCGTGCATGGACCGCTCGGTGATGGCCAAGCGCCTGGCCGACGCCCATGAATTTACGCAGTGCATGCTGTACGAGCCGTTCGGCAAGGGCCGCGGTACGGTGATCGCCAAGCGCGGTCACATGCTGGTTTTGGCCCTTGGTGAAGTCGGCCGAAATACCTTCCTTGCCGTGGCACCTTCCAAGGAGCTGCAGGACCTGATCTGGTCGGCGTCCAACGGCTTGGCTTCCCAGTGGAGCCAACTCGAACTCAGGGCCATCACTGGCCTTGAGGATTGGCCGGCCGTGATCAAGATGGCCGCCGGCGAGTTTGCCGCAGCGCGTCGCTCCCTGGAGCGCGCAATCGCTGGCAAGCCGGAACGCGATGCTCCTGTCGTTGCCGAGCTGCCAGTGTTTGACGACAACGTCATGGAAATGCCGCCGGAATACCTTCACTCCTTCAATGGTACGGAGGTGTCCGAATGCGTCCACTGAAACTGATGCTCACGGGATTCTACGGGATCCGCGACGGCATGAAGCGCGATAGCGTCACGGTGGACCTGACGACGCTGCCGGGTGGCCTGATCGCCCTGGTCGGCCCCAACGGGGCTGGCAAGACCACGATCATGGACAACCTGCACCCGTTTCCCATCATGCCGAGCCACGCAAGCAAGATGTCAGTCGACGCGTTCTCGTACTGGGACCATCTCTGCGCCCCGCGCGCGGAGAAGGATCTGGAGTGGGAGCACGGCGGCAAGACGTATCGCTCAGCGTTCGCGTTCCGCAATCCTGGCAAGAGCCGCAAGGCCGAGTACTACCTGTTCGAGAAGGACGCGGGAGGTGACTGGAAGCCGCTGCAGTTGGCTGACGGGACGCTGTCGGACGGTAAGGCGGACACCTACAACCGGTGTCTGGAGGCCGTGCTCGGGTCGCCCGAGGCGTTCTTCACCAGCGTGTTTTCTGCCCAGAACCGCCGACCGCTCGCCAGTTACCAGGCCGGCGAGATCAAGAAGCTGCTTGCCGAACTGCTCGGGATCGAGCACCTGCGCGACTTGTCGGCGAAAGCGGGCGAGGTTGCCAAACTGCTCACCCGCTCGCTGGATACCCTGCAGCGCGACGTATTGACTCTCTCCGGAAAGCGCGACCGCGCCGCGGTGGTTGCCAAGGAGATCTGGCAGGTAGGCGAAAGCCTGGATGCCCAGCGCGAGGCCCGGGACGTGGAGACGGCCACGGGCGCCAAGCTGATGCAGGAACGCGCGACGCTGGCTGCGAAGCAGGAGGCCAATGCCGGTACCGAAGCGCGGTTGCGGGAATTGAACCAGCGCAAGGGTGAGTTGGAGCAGCGTGCGGTATTGCTGGGCAGCGACGAGCAGGCGGCTGCCGGCCGTGCTGCGGTGCGCCGACGCGATCTGGACCGAAATGCGGCAAGCCACCGCGCAGTGCTGGCGGAGGCCTCGGCCATCGAATCGGCCGCCGGCGAGCGGGATGCCTTGCAACTGGCCATCGGCCGGAAGCAGGCGGAGCTGGCCAGCCAGCAGGCGACTGTTGAAAAGCTCGATGCCGTGCAGGTCGAGCACGCGGCGCTCAGTTCCGAGCTCAAGGGCCTGGAACAACGCGGTGCCTCGGCGGCGCAATTGGTCAAGTCGCTGAAGCTGCAGGCCGACGTCATCGAGACGGTTCCTTGCTGGGACGACCCGATGCACGCCGCCTGCCCGTTGTTGGCACAGGCGCGCAATGCCAAAGCCGGTCTCAGTGAGCAGGCAGTGACGGTCGAGGCGCTTCGCGACAGCTATCGCAAGAAGCTGGCACAGGCGCAGTCGATGCAGGACTCGCTTGCGGCGCGCGCCCAGGCGCGGAGCGCCTTCGCGGCACTGCGGGCCGACCTGGAGCGTGATCAGCAGTCGCTGCAGCGTCTCACGGCGCTGGCGGCCAGGAAGCCAATGCTCGACGCCGCGCGCGAAGGGCTGGTGCAGGCTGATCGTGATCTGACGGCACTGACTGAGGAAGAAGCGGCGCGCGTAGACCGCCACAAGCGGGATGCTGCGGACGTGCAAGCCCAGCTTGAAGCGGTGCGCAGGGAACTGGCAGCACTGGCCACAGAGGATGTGACCGGCATGCTGGGACAGATGGACCGCCAGATCGCTGCCAGCCGGGAGGGTGGCGCTGCCATCGCCGGCCGGATCGAAGCACTGATTCGGCAGGAGGGCACGCTGGTGGCCGAGCGCGAGCGCCTGGATGCCGAGCTTGCAGGTTTGCCGGCGGCAGAGGCCAAGACGCAAGCGCTGTCCGACCAGATCGCGCAGTGGAAGCTGTTGGCAAAGGGCCTGGGCAATGATGGCGTCATTGCGTTGTCTATCGATGACGCGGGCCCGGCCATCACGCAGATCGTCAATGACCTGTTGCTTGCCTGCTACGGACCGCGATTCACCATCGCGATTCAGACGCAGACCGAGCTGGCCAACGGCGAGAAGCGGGAAGGCTTTGCCATCGACGTGATCGACGCCGACAACGACAGCACGAAGGATTTCTCCGTGATGTCAGGGGGACAGAAGGTATGGATCAACGAGTGTCTGACGCGTGGAATCGCCCTTTACCGGGCGCAGGACGCGCAGCAACCGTTCCAGACCCTCTTTACCGATGAGGCCGATGGCCCCTTGGATCCTGAGCGCAAGCGCGCCTTCATGAAAATGAAGCGCGAAGTGCTGCGTATCGGTGGCTACGAACGGGAGTTCTTCATCTCGCAAACGCCGGATCTCGTCGACGAGGCTGACGGTGTCATCGATGTACTTGCCTTGGCGGCGCAGTAAGGCTGCCCATCATCCAACACGCCCGCATCTCCGAAAGGGGAGCGGGCTTTTCTTTTCTGGCTCCAACTATGACTTCGAACAACCATATTCTAAGTGAGGAACAGGAGCGGCTTGTGGCTGCTTCCATCGAGCTTGGCATGCAACAGATCCAACGAGAAATTGCTGCCGGCCGGATTACCGCGTGAGGTCAGATCATGCACCTCATTGTCGACATTGATATTGGTGGCCCAACGTTTCAGGGGACGGCCGGTCCCGCCGAAGCCGCGCAGCAATTGCGCGAGTTGGCCAGCGAGATCGAACGCAAGGTAGTTGATTTCTCCGTCTGTCGTGAGGGCCAACGCCTGGCCGGCACGGACGGCGGATGCGCAATCGCCTATCTCGCCGATCTGTAGCACTTCCAAGTTGGCGTGGTGGTAATTTGCTACGCCTCAGCACTCTCTCTTCTCAGAGAGCCTACGAAAAAAAAGCCCCGAGATCAGCAAAATCTCGGGGCTTTTCCTTTGGTTCGCGGGAACCGTAGCGATTACATCGCGGCGTCCTTCAGCTTCTTCATCGCGCGAACCTTCACCTTCACGCTGGCCGGCTTGGCGGCGAACCACTGCTCTTGGCCCGTGAACGGATTCTTGCCGAAGCGCTTTTTCGTGGCCGGAACCTGGATGGCCGAGACCTTGAACAGGCCGGGGAAGGTGAACTCGCCTGCGCCTTTCTTGTGGATCGCGCTCACCATGGTGTTTTCCAGGTGAGTCAGAACGGTTTGGACAGTCTTCTTGTCCAGTTCGGTCTGGGCGACCAGATGGGCGAGGAGGCTCGACTTGTTGAAGGTGTCCTTCAGCGGCTTGGCAACCGGGGAGGCTGCGGCAGCCTTCTTAGCCGGAGCGGCTTTCTTCGCCGGGGCAGCCTTCTTTGCGGGGGCAGCCTTCTTTGCGGCGGTCTTCGTTGCAGTCTTCGCGGATGCTTTCGTGGCCATAGTCGTACCTGATTAAGAAATGCGTGCGCGCGGGATATCGCGTACATCGCATCCGCGAAGAATAGCAAATGCAAGCGCGAGTGCAATAGTGAGATGCGCTGAAACCCCGATCATTTCAGGATTTTTCGCCGTCGGGCAGCCGAAATGGTAGCGGCAATGCGGTCGCAAGTGCGATTGCTGGCAAGTCCTAAGATCCGGGTCACGTCGTCGTGCGTACAGCCAGCGAGCAGCTGACGCCGGCAAAAAGTATTGCGCAGCGTGCGGGGACTTGGCTCGACGCCGGAGAATTCTATCGCTTCCAGCGCGGCGGCCACGATCCGGCCAAAGCTCATGTCGGTGATGGGGCGGCCATCCGGGGTAAGGGTAAAAAGCAGGTCGCCGTGGACGGGAAGCGTTGAGCGGCGGGCATGCCAGGCCTGAAGTAGCGATACAGCGAATTCGGCCACGTGAACAGTGCGCGCGTCCCGCGCCCCATGTCCCGTCACGAAGAGATAGGGCGGGTTTGTATCCGGCACTAGGTCCCCCAAACGCGCGGCTCGCGCTTCCGCCGCGGTAATCCCCGTTGCGAGAAACATCGCGACGATCGCCCGGCTACGCAAGCCGGACAGATCGTCGGCAGGGGATTGAAGATAGGCTTGCAGCCGCCCGTCCTCGGCCTCGTCAAGGAACTGGGGTGTGGGCTCTTGGTCTGGCCAGCGCTCGGCGGAAAGCATCAGGGCGGCTGGGTTGTCCAGGCGCACACCGGCGAAGACCAGATGCCGGCACAGGCGGTCCAGCAGCTTCACGTACCGCATGCGTGTGGCCGGAGAGTATGACCTAGCGTCGGGCGTCTGCAAAAACGACTCAATATCGGCGGTGCCAAATGAGGCAACGGTCGCGCTCCTCGCCAGCAAGTGTCGTCGGAAGTTCTCGAACATCGCCTGGTGCTGGACGATCGAGCGCGCGGAGAAAGGGCGGCGATCAGAGCCAGCCGCCTCACGCGCCTGCCAGTCACGGTAGGCCAGGCTGGGATTGCTGAGCCAGAGGGAGTCCATTTTTGCCATACCCGCTGTTATATACTGAATTTGAACCCATCCCACACCCCTGCCGCCGCTATGCGGCGGATATGGCTTGCAGGCGAGAGTTCAGAATCGCGGCCGCCCATAATGGTTGCGGCGCGCGGCGAGCTTTGCGCGGGTACAGGCGTAGCGGGGGTAGGCGGCATCGAGCATGCCCGCGATCCGCTGTCACGTCTCAAAGTTGTTGAGTTTTGTCTCACAGTTAGTGGGTTGGATTCTCAAAGTTAATGGGTAAAAGGCGCTGATGATGTCAGAAGGGGGGCGCCGCGCTGGAGTCTGCATCTACTATGTCGGTGAGGTTACAAGCGTTTCGACTGGAGCGTCGTCGGTGAATCTGCCTGTGCGGACTCGTGAGATCGCGCACTGAAGACCACAGGGGAAGCCGGGCAAGGAGGCGGGACGCATGCTGCTCTGGGCCGTGTGTGAGCGTCGGCGTGCGGTGTCATCGCTGACCGTGGAGGACTGTCTCGCGTATCGAGCGATTTTCTTCTGGCGCCGCCCTCGCGCGCGCAGCCGCACTGGATAAGCACGTGGCGACCGTTCGCCGGGACACTTTCTCCGCGCTCATGCGCGTATGCGATTTCACATGGCCATGTGATAGGGAGGTGGAGCGACGCGGTTCTTTCCACTCCGTCGTCTCCGTGTACCCACTTACTGTGAGACAAGCTGCGTCTTTTAACCAGTTTCTGTGAGAATTTGGCTCAGTTAACTTGAGGCGGTGCCTTGTAACCCATTGATTTGTTTGCGATCGGTCTCCCATCAACTTTGAGACGTGACATCATTGCTGGCAGACGCAGGGGGGGCACGGCGTGCATCGTCGCAGATCCTGCCGTAGCGATTGCGGCGCGCACGCAGACGCGCTCGCGTACAGGCATAGCGCGGATAGCGCTGATCTAGCATCTCGGCAATCTCGCGCAGGCGGCGCTCCTGCGACGGATAGCACTCAAGCAAACACTCGTCGGCGCAGTAACGCAGGATCTCATGGAGCAGGGCGTAGCGCGTTTCGTCTGGGAAATGCAGGTTGCCTTCCTTGGCCCAAGCCTTGTAGCCGGCGTGCGCCACGGTCAGGAGCGCCTCGGGCGTGCCATCGAGGTTCACGCTGAGTGCCTTCGCTTCCTGGTGCAACGCCTTGTCGAATTCGCTCATGCGGCCTCCTGCAGCGGGTGGAGATCAGCCACGCCGACCCAGCGAGAGCCAATTCTGGTACCGCCGCGGAAGCGTTCCTCGACCTCAACATCGGCGGTCGGTCCGGATGGGCCTTGGAACAAAGCAAGCACGCGGGCCTGGAGCGTAGGCAGGTAAGGGGCCGCCCGGTAGATCAGGTGGGTCACGGCACCGGCTTCGATCCAGCCGTAGCGCCGGTAGAGCGGCGTGCCATTGGGGTGATGGCCCATCGGTTCGTTGAACATCGGCGCGAGACCGTCGAGAAATGCGCCGAGTTGCGAGCGTTGCATGCCGATGCCGCCGGTCGTTTCCTGTACGGCAGGCAGGGTGGTGTTGTACTGGCGAGCGAGCGCGGCGCGCATGACACGGCGGTACTGCTTGCCGCCGGCCAGCAACACCTTGCCGACCTGGGCAGTTCGCCGATCCCGCGAACGCCGGGCGTTGCGTGAGCATCTGCACTTGAGCCAAGCGGTGCTCGCTTCGGTGTTGAACACCAGCCTGTCAACCGTTCGCAAATGGGAGGTTGGCGACAAGAAGCCGAGTGGCCCCTCTGTGAAGCTGCTCAACCTCATCGAGCGCAAGGGCCTCGAAGCGGTGCTTTGAAGCCGCCTTGTCCAGATCACCGGCTGCTCATGTACTTGGCGAAGAGCGACGGATGCAGACTCTGGAGCGCCTTGCACCGTTCGACCAGGTCGTGGTGGCGGCCCTTTCGCTCCAGGTTCAGCAGTTCCAGCACCAGGCGCATGACCCGCTCTGGCGGGCGGTGAGTTGACGGCTGCGTCCTGCCCAGCAGGCTGGCTAGGCCCGGCTTTTCGATCAACACCCCGCCGGGAACCAAATCAGATCCTCGATCGTCCCGTCGCCATCGAAACGGGCGTCGAAGGTCTTGCGCAACGTCCTCAGCAAAGGATCCACCAAGCGCCGGATCAGCGCATCAAGGCGGCGCGGCGACAGCCATGCGAGTTCGGACAACAGCGGCCAGACGGCTTCCAGTCCCTGCTGGTGATATTGTGCCTCGGCCATCCAGCTGAGCGCAGGAGGAATCCGGCGCCGCGATTCGATGCGCGCGACAGCGTCCTGGGTCGCGACCCAGTCTCCGGCCTTGAGCCACAGCGGCGCAGCATGGGTCTCGTCCTCGTCCCGGCACAACGGCAGGTGTTCTGCCGCGCGCGCCAGGGTTCGCCAAATGGGCGCGAGCCATGCGCTGCCCTGAGCGCCGAACACACGCCGGGCGGCCGGTTCGACCTCATCGGCTATTTCGCCACGCGCACATCGCAGCGTGTCGTGGTCGGCAAAGCGCGTTGACGTAGGGTCCTCGAGCGTGCGCACTAGTCTAGGGCTCGTAACGCCGCGTCGGGACGGACCGCGGCGATGCCCCTGAGTACCTTCCGAACGTGCAGCATTTGGGTTGGATCGGAATACCCCAGCTTCTCAAAAATAGTTCTTGAAATGCTATTCTCAACTACATACCATTTCCCCGAATTTCAAAGGAAAGATGCCCATGCGACCGTCCGTTGTGCTTGACCTCAAGCGCAGCGCCATCCGCGAGGCGGCGAGCCGCTTTCGCACGGCGAACCTGCGCGTGTTCGGCTCGGTGCTCCACGGCACCGACCGGGACGGCAGCGACCTCGACCTGCTGGTCGACGCGCTGCCCGGCGCGACGCTGTTCGACCTGGGCGGCTTGCAAGACGAGCTGGAAACGCTGCTTGGCGTCCACGTCGATCTGCTGACGCCTGCCGACCTGCCGCCGAAGTTCCGGATGAAGGTGCTCGCGGAGGCGCGGCCGGTATGAGCGAGAACCGGCTCGGCCGCAAGGGCGGGCGCAAGCCCAAGATGACGGACAGCAAGATCGAGTCGGCCAAGGCGCTGCTCGCCAGCGGCGTCCCGCCCAAGGACGTGGCCAAGAACCTGGCGTGTCCATTCCTACGCTCTACTGCTGCGTGCCGGCCTCCGCGCACGCTTAACTTACGATTTTTTCCCGTGTCGTGAGCAGCGGCACCGCCTACCGGCAGCAGAGTGGCTCCGCTTCGGGCGCGGCTTCACCGCTGCTGAAGCCGCGTCCCTGTTGCGCCAGTTTTTCGCGTGTTCAGACTGACAGCGTGGGCTGCAGCTCTATATTCGCCTTCTCGCAGCCGGTATCGCGCGCTGCGGGCCCCTATGAAATACGCTGAGCCGCCCCTCATTCGTACATCGACCAGGCCAGGCGTCGGTTTGCATAATTTTGCTTCCTGCATGCCGCCAGCCAGTGGGGCGTGGCTGGAGGCATGCAGGAACAACACCCACTTAGTTCACCCCACCCACTGGGGCGCCGCCACAAAGCCCGCACTCGCCGTGAGTGCTGCCGAGCAGAGGGCTTTGAAGGCGTGCGATCTCCCTTGGCAACGCATGCACCTCCGGCGTGCGATCCCTCGCGGCATCTCAACGTAGAGAAGTAATGAGCAGCATACGCCTTAAGGACGCCGGCAAGTCAACCAATTCGCCCACCGCGTTGCCTTTAACGGGGGGCAGTTCGAATAATATCTTGAAAATTCGGTGCGCAAGATTTACGAATCCATTGGGAGCTGCAAGTGTTGAGCCAACGGTGTTCGGCGTGCCGGCCAAGATACAATCCGCTATCCATAAGCCTTCCGGTTATGATGAATTGAGCGCGCTGTGCTCTTGATGCGTCGCGACATCGCGGCCGCGTGAGCCCTGGAGAGGCTGAGGCGGGGCGACACGACGCGAAGCGTCCGACCTCCCAGTCCTCGGACTGAGTTGATAGCAGTTGGCACGTCTGGGACGCGAGCGTGCCGATGCCTGGCTGACGGCAAGCTTCGACGCGCCGGGTCAACGCTCGTCGATAGACATTACCGACACCTTCCTATGAGCGGAGCGAGGAATGCCGAATGTCAGCGCCACCCAGCCGATCCTACGGGGTCAGCCCCCGGAAGGTCAGGGCGGACCATTGAGCGCGCTCGGGCGAGTACCGCGGAGGGAATGACCTCATGTCTGTCCCTCGCCTCAAAAGGCCCTTCCGCCCATCGGCTGCCGTTAGCGGTAAAACCGGAAGCCTGCGGGTGCGGGTGCTGCTGTTGGTGCTGCTTGCCATTCTGCCAATGCTTCTGCTGATTCTTGCCACGAACCTTGAGGAGCGGCATGCTGCGGAGAAGCGCGTCCAGGAAGATACCGTACGCCTGCTCCACCTGACGATCAGCCAGCACGAGCGGTTCATCGAGGGGTCACGACAATTGCTCATCGCGCTGGCCCAAATTCCGGTGGTGCACGATCGCTCCGAGGCGGCCTGCAGTACTCTGTTTGGTAATTTCCTTAAGCAGTACCCCTTCTATGCCAATCTGGGCGCTGCGGACCTGGAAGGCAATGTGTACTGCAGCGGGCTGCGCCTGGCCGAACCGGTGAATCTCGCCGATCGTGGCTATTTCCAGCGTGCGCTGCAGTACAAAGGCCTGGCGATCGGAGATTACCAGATCGGCCGCATCACCGGCAAAGCTAGTGTGAACTTCGGCTATCCGATCCTCGATGAGACCGGCTCCCCCAAAGGGGTGGTATACGCCGCACTCGATCTGAGGTGGCTCGAGCAGTTGGCCGTTGAGGCGCGTCTGCCGCCCGATGCCGTGCTCATCGTGCTCGACCGCCACGGCACCGTGCTCTTCGAGCATCCAGATTGGCGACGCTGGATGGGGGTCGCCGCGGCGGGTAACCCGCTGGTCGAAGCCATTCTCTCCCACCAGGAGGAAGGCACGGTTGAGCTCCCCAACCTGGAGGGCGTGACCAGCCTGTTCGCGTTCGCGCCGCTGCGCAGCGCACGCGGGGTGGTCATCACCACTCAGGGGTATCTTGCGGTCGGCATCCCGACCTCGGTGGCGTTCGCACAGGTGAACCGCGCCTTCGCCTACCGCCTGCTGTTCTTCAGCGCAGTCGCCTTGCTCGCGCTGGCCACGGCCTGGTGGTTCGGCGCGGTCTTTATCCTGCGTCCGGCACGCGCCCTGCTCGCGGCCACCGAGCGGCTGGAGGAAGGCGATCTTCAAGCGCGCACCGGGCTGTTGCCGGGGCATGGGGAATTGAGCCAATTGGCCGGCTCCTTCGACCGGATGGCCGAGCGGCTGCAGGAACACCAGGCTCAATTGCGCCACGCGCTGACCGAGACCACCGAGCTGAAGGATCTGCTCGACAATGTGTTCGCCTCCATCGTCAGCGGAGTGATCACCACCGATCTCCAAGGGAAAATCATGCTGTGTAATCTGGCCGCCTTGCCCATCCTGGGGTATCGGGAGGCCGAAGAACTGGTCGGGCGCAACATCGTCGAACTCCAGCCTCCGTTGGGGTTGGCCCTGCTGTCGCACGTGCTGAGCACGGCTCGCACGGACAAGCCGGTAATCGGCCTTGAGCTCGCTCCCACTGTCACAGGGCGCGGTACTGTCTATCTGCGCTTCAACCTCTCCACGCTCAAAGGCTTGCAGCAGCCCCAGGGCATCGCGATCGTGCTGGACGACGTGACGGAAAAGCGGCTGATGGAAGCCCAGCAGCAATTGCTGAAACACATGGTATCGCCGGCGATCCTGGCGCAGATTGATACCGAGCATTTGCAGCCGGCGGGCAAGCGCACCGAGATCACCACCCTGTTCGCCGATATCCACGGCTTCACCGGCATCAGCGAGCAACTGAATCCGGACGATCTGTTCGGCTTGCTCAACCGCTATCTCGGTGTGATGACGGACGCCGTGCTGGCGCAGGAAGGGACGATCGACAAGTTCCTGGGCGATGCGGTGATGGCTTGGTTCAATGCCCCCATCCCCCAGCCCGACCATGTAATGCGTGCACTTCGCACCGCGCTCGGTATCCGGGAGGCCATCCAGGCCCTGTACCAACAGATCTCCCCGCTGTTTCACCTCTCCGTCGGTATCGGCCTGCACGTCGGCGAGGCGGTGCTGGGACTGGTCGGCGGCAAGCAGCGCATGGAATACACTGCGATCGGCGACGATGTGAACATCGCCAAGCGCATCCAGGAACATGCCGGGATCGATCAAATCCTGATCAGTGCCGCCGTCTACGCCCGCGTGCAGGATCAGGTCATTGTGCGTCCGGTGACCGTCATTCAGGTGAAAGGCCGGCAGAAACCGTTGGAAGTATATGAACTGCTCGGATTGAAGTAGGGGGCTGACCAAGATACCGCCTTGTACTAAACCGCTGACGCGGTAGTGGGAGGGAAGCGGAGGCCAGTGCCTGGCGTTCTGTGAGAACGGTTGTCTGGTGCCGGGCCCAGGGAAGGGATGAGCCGGCGGCTGGGAGCAGCATGGAGGTGCCCGACCGGGCATTTCATTCCGTGTTCCCAGGAGGTTCGTCATGACACCGCTCCGCGAACGCATGCTGGCCGACATGCAGATCGACAACACGCAGAAGTCCTATCTGCTGCAAGTTTTCAGTTTCGCCCCGCACTTCCGGCGCTCGCCTGAACTACTCGGCCCCGAAGAGATCCGTGCCTGGCGCGTCTATCTGCGTGAGGAGCGCAAGCTTGCGCCCAGCAGCCTCTGTCCTGCCATCGGCGCACTGCGGTTCCTCTATCGCGTGATGCTCAGACGCGACTGGAGCGATGAGGACTTCCCTCTCCCGAAGAAGCCGGTGAGGCTGCCGGTCATCCTGAGCCAGGACGAGATCACCGCCTTCTTCGCGTCGGTTGCCAGCCTCAAGCAGCGCACCATCCTGATGACCACTTCACTGCCAGCGCGATACCGCCACACTTGGGCGGCGCAGTGCATCCCACTGAGCAAAGCCAGCCAAAAAATGCAAAAAAGTACTGAAATTTTCATATTCTGATTCAATGCCGCATCGCATCGCACGGTAAAATGATCGTGTCGCGGGACCAATCCTGCAGGTTCCAATTGCTTCCATCCGTTCCCATTACCGAGATGTCGCCCCGTTGCTCCACGTGCACGATGGGGCAACTGTGCCTTCCGATGGGGATGTCACAGCAAGACCTCGCCAGGATGGACACGCTAGTGCAGGAACGCATTCGCGTTCAAAAGGGTGAAACCCTGTATCGCATGGGCGATCCGCTCGCTGCCGTCTACGCGGTCCGCTTCGGCACGCTCAAGACCCACGTCACCACCGAAGACGGCCGTTCGCAGATTACCGGTTTCTATCTGCCTGGCGAAATCGTCGGCCTCGACGGGCTGGGCGAAATGCAGCATGCCTCCGATGCCGCCGCGCTGGAGGATACTGAAGTCTGCGTCGTCCGCCTCAACGACCTGCAATCCCTGTCGGCCGACTTGCCCTCGTTGCAGCACCAGTTCCTGCGCCTAATGGGCAAGGAAATCACGCGAGACCAGCTGATGCTCGTCATGCTGGGCGCGATGCGGGCCGAAGAACGTCTTGCCGCCTTCTTGATCAACCTGTCGGAACGCTTGTCGGCGCGTGGCTATTCGGCATCGGAATTCGTAATGCGCATGAGCCGCGAAGAGATCGGCAGCTACCTGGGCCTGAAGCTCGAAACCGTCAGCCGCCTGTTCTCGCGCTTCGCCGAAGCGGGGCTAATCCAGATTCGGCAACGCCACGTCAAGCTGGTGGACATCGCCGGCATCAAGGAACTCTACAGCCGCTCCTGCTGAAGGGCATAGACGGCGCTGCGCCGCTTGCGCCGCGCGGGCCGGAGCGAAGCCGTCCATTCCAGTTCGCCGGTATCGCTGAGCCTGGTCGGTATGGGAGTAGCGCGTCAGCTCGCTGGACGACGCGCAAAACAGGCAGGCCAGCAGGAAGTCAATCGTAAAGACGGACCTCGCGCGACGCGTCGCGCGGATGGCCAAGAAACGGCCTTATAAGCAAGATTTGCGCCAACTGAGCGCCGCGCGGCGCGAGAGGTGGCGAGGCGATCATTTTCAGGTACATCTTTCAGCAGTTCAAGGTGTTGGCATACCTGAGTGCGGTCGACAACGTGCTCCTGCCTTGTCGTTTCTCCAGTTTCACCCATCTGCGCCGCGAGCAGGCTTTGTTGGGGCCGGGTGCGAGAGCTCGCGCAGATGCTCCCCGGCGACCTTCAGTTGGCGCCCAGCATGTGGCATCGCCTTGCCACTCAACTATCGGTGCGCCGGGAGATGCGCCGGGAGCAACGGGCTGCCGCAGCGCGAGCCTTGATCGGCGGACGAGAACTCGTTTGTGGCGCGGCCCGAGTCGCACCGCTGTGGCATCTGCGCGCGGTCCTGGGGCGTCGACGCGACAGGCGGAGCCGCGCTTATGAAGCGTCGGGTGCGCGGAAGCCGTGGCGATGCGCTGCGGGATGCAGCATCCGTTTCCCAGTATGGCGCTCCCGCAGCGCCAAGATGAACTGGGCGACTTCCGGCGGATGATTGAGCGGCAGACAGGGCAGCGCGGCGTCGGTGTTTCGGTCGGTGGCCAAGGCGACGATTGACGGGTCGCAAGGGTAATAGGGCTCGCGTCCGTGCACCGGGCGATACACCTCGATGCGCGGAATCGCGTCGCTGCGGAAGCCTTCCACCAATGTCAGCTCGGCCGGCGCAAGCCGGGCGAGCTGTTCGGCCAAGGTGGGCTCGGCATCGCCGCGCAGTTCATGCACGATCGCAAAGCGGTAGGGCGAGGCCACCATGACCTCGCTGGCGCCGGCGGCACGAAAGCGTGCGCTGTCCTTGGCCGGAGGTTCGAGCTCAAGCGGATGGTGGCTGTGCTTGACGACGTTGACGCGCAGGCCGCGCTCGCGGAACCACGGCAGCATGGCCGTGATCAGCGTGGTCTTGCCGCTGCCGGACGTGCCGGTGATGCCTACGACGAATTCTTGCATGACGCTTACTCTGTGTGTGGGACGTGAGCGCACAGCCCGGCCGCAGGGTGCTGTCCGCGAGTTTTGAGCGGGCGGGCGCTTGCAAGGGCAGAGTGCCCTGATGCAGGTCGGGCTCCTGTACGGCCTAATCGCCGGCACTACTGCACCAGCGGGCTGTCCGCGCCTTCCAGTTCGATGCCATCGATGCGGGCACGGCCGATCAGCAGGCTTGCATACTGCTTCCAGGCGCGGTCGCGCGCGGCGGCTGCGAGGGCGCGGGCGATATCGCCGCGCACCGCGTCGAAGGGCAGGCGCGTGCCGGGGTAGCGCTCGAGGATGCGCACGATATGCAGGCCGAACCGGGTTTCGACCAGTTGCGGCAGTACGCCGTCCTGCAGCGCCCCGAACAGCGCGCGCTCGAACTCCGGTGCGGTCTCGCCGCGGAATACGCGGCCCAGGCGGCCGCCGTTGACGCCGCTGGGGCAGTTGGACAGCGCCCGGGCATGCTCGGCAAAGGTCGAGGGGTCGCCGCGCACCAGCGCCAGCGTCTGCGCGGCGATCTCGCGCAGCGCGTCCAGCGGCACGCGCGGCGTGACCTGGAACAGGATATGGTCGGCCTCGACCCATTCGCCGTCGCGAAAGCGCTCGGGCCGGCTGTCGTAGTGGCGGCGGCAGCTGGCTTCGTCTGGCTCGGGGATGCCGGCCTCGCGTTCCAGCAGGGCCAGCGCCAGTGCGTCGTCGTCCAGCCCTTCGGCGGCGAGGCCGATGCGGTCGGCTTCAGTGCGCACCAGTTGGCGCAGGATGGCCGCGATGGTGGCCAGCCGCGCCGGGTTGGCCGCATCGTGATGGTGGTCCAGCTCGCGTTCGATGTCGGCGTCGCGCAGTTCCACGCCGTTGACGGTGACAGGCATGCTGTTCTCCTTGTGGGGTTGCGGCGCTCAGCGGCTACGCACCAGTTGCCAGGCACGGCCGAGGTAGCCGACCGAGGCAAAGCCGCTCCACACATGCACCAGCCGCGTGAACGGGAAGATCGCGAACAGCGTGATGCCCATGAACAGGTGCGCCTTGAACAGCAGCGGCGCATCCGCGACATAGCTGGCGGCGTCGCCGCGCAGCGTGACGATGTGCTGCGCCCAGGTCATCAGCTGCACCATCATGTGGCCGTCCATGTGGCTGGCGGATTCGAAGATGGTGGACAGGCCCAGCAGCAGCGTCACCAGCAGCCACAGCAGCAGCACCTTGTCGCCGGTGCGGGTGACGGCCGACACGCGGGCGTTGGTCAGGCGGCGGTGCAGCAGGATCAGCAGCCCGGCCAGGCACATGGTGCCCATCACGCCGCCGGCGGCCATCGCCACGCCCTGCTTGAAGCCGTGCGAGACGCCTAGCGCATCCCACACCGCCACCGGCGTCAGCAGGCCCACCAGGTGCCCGAAGAACAGGCCCAGGATGCCCACGTGGAACAGGATGTTGCCGGTGCGCAGGTTGCCTCGGTACAGCACCTGCGAGCTGTCGGTCTTCCAGGTGTACTGCTCGCGCTCGAAGCGCGCCAGGCTGCCGAACAGGAAGATGGCGGCAGCGATATACGGGTAGATGCCGAAGAGGAATTGGTGGAGCGTTGCCATGGTGTGTTAACCCATTGTCTGGTGTTCGGTTTGCATTGCCATGCCCTGTCAGCAGGCAGCCGGCACTGGCGCCTTGGCCCGCGGATCGCGCGGATAGAACTTCACCGCCTGCGGCCCGGCCTGCGGGGCCAGCAGCGGTTCCACGCCATCGGCCCCCGGCCCGAAGGTTTCCAGCGCCTCGTCCATGTCGCGCACCGGCGGCTCCTGCTGCGGTTGTGGCTGCACGTCGGTCAGCGTGCGCAGCACCGCGAACACGCCGGCGTACGGGCTTTGATTGCGCGCCAGGCGCTCGCCGATGGCGGCCAGCACGTGGATCGCTTCGCCCAGCAGCTGTTCGGCGCGCGCTTCCTTGCCGTCGGCCACCAGCGCGCCGAGGAACTCCAGGAACAACGGCACGTAGTCGGGCAGTTCGGACGCCGCCGGTTCAAAGCCTTCGCGCCGGTACTCGTCGATCAGGTCGACCATGGCCTGGCCGCGGTCGCGGCTTTCGCCGTGCACGTGCTCGAACAGG
The DNA here is from genome assembly GCF_016127575.1 of Cupriavidus necator. Taxonomy (NCBI): domain Bacteria; kingdom Pseudomonadati; phylum Pseudomonadota; class Betaproteobacteria; order Burkholderiales; family Burkholderiaceae; genus Cupriavidus; species Cupriavidus necator. The sequence goes on along the minus strand of NZ_CP066020.1, from coordinate 324,045 downwards.
TGCAGCGAGTGCGCCGGGTTGCGGTCGAAGGTGGCGACGTAGTTCTCCTGCAGCGCGATCAGCGACTCGCTGCGCAGCAGGTCGGTCACGGGGGCCAGCAGGTCGCGCACCTGCGGCCATTCGGCCAGCGCGGCATCGATCTCGGGCAGGGCGTCCAGCAGATCCTGCTCGGGATAGCCGAACAGGGCGCTGAGGATGGGATAGAGGGGCATGGTCTTCTCCGGGCGATTCGTGGATGCGGGCACGCGCTCAGCTCATCACGGCTTTCTTGCGCGACTTGGGCATGTCGACAAAGTGGACGCTGCCCTGCGGCTTCTTGCCGAACAGCGCGCCCTCCGAGGTGCCGCCCGAGCAGCCGTTGCCGAAGGTGAAGCCGCAACTGGCCTTGTCGTTGAAGCTGTCCTCGACCATCTCCTTGTGCGAGGACGGGATCACGAAGCGGTCCTCGTAGTTGGCGATGGCCATGGTCTGGTACATGTCCTCGACCTGCGCGGGCGTCAGGCCAACCTGCTCCAGCACGCCCAGGTCCTGCACGCCGTCCACCACCTGCGAGCGCTTGTAGGCGCGCATCGCCAGCATGCGGTCCAGCGCCGACAGCACCGGCATCACGTCGCCCGCGGTCAGCAGGTTGGCCAGGTACCTGACCGGGATGCGCAGGCTCTTCACGTCCGGGATCACGCCGTTCAGGCCCATGTGGCCGGCCTCGGCCGCCGACTGGATCGGCGACAGCGGCGGGATGTACCACACCATCGGCAGCGTGCGGTACTCCGGGTGCAGCGGGAAGGCAACCTTCCACTCGCACGCCATCTTGTAGACCGGCGACTTGCGCGCGGCATCCAGCCAGCTTTGCGGGATGCCCTGGCGCAGCGCCTCGGCTTGCACCGCGGGATCGTGCGGATCGAGGAAAACGTCGAGCTGCGACTGGTACAGGTCGCGCTCATCGGCCACCGACGCGGCCTGCTCGATGCGGTCCGCGTCGTACAGCATCACGCCGAGGTAGCGGATGCGGCCGACACAGGTCTCGGAGCAGACCGTGGGCTGGCCGGCCTCGATGCGCGGATAGCAGAACAGGCATTTCTCGGCCTTGCCGCTCTGCCAGTTGAAGTAGATCTTCTTGTACGGGCAGCCCGAGATGCACATGCGCCAGCCGCGGCACTTGTCCTGGTCGACCAGCACGATGCCGTCGTCCTCGCGCTTGTAGATCGAGCCCGACGGGCACGAGGCCACGCAGGCCGGGTTCAGGCAGTGCTCGCACAGGCGCGGCAGATACATCATGAAGGTGTTCTCGAAGGTCGAGTACATCTCCTTCTGCACGTTGTCGAAGAGCTTGTCGCGGCCGCGCGAGCTGAACTCGCCGCCGAGGTCGTCTTCCCAGTTTGGGCCCCATTCGATCTTTTCCATCTTGCGGCCGGTCAGCACGGACACCGGGCGCGCGGTGGGCGGGGTCTGGACCAGCGGCGCCTTCTGCAGGTGCTCGTAGTCGTAGGTGAAGGGCTCGTAGTACTCGTCGATCGCCGGCAGGTTGGGGTTGGCGAACAGGTTCGCGAGGATCTTCAGCTTGCCGCCCTGGCGCGGCTCCAGCGTGCCGTCGGCGTTGCGCTTCCAGCCACCCTGCCACTTGTCCTGGTTCTCCCATTCCTTGGGGTAGCCGATGCCGGGCTTGGTCTCGACGTTGTTGAACCAGGCGTACTCGACGCCGTCGCGGCTGGTCCAGACGTTCTTGCAGGTCACGGAGCAGGTATGGCAGCCGATGCACTTGTCGAGGTTCAGCACCATGGCCACCTGGGCACGGATCTTCATTGCGAGGCTCCTTCATTCACAGTCAACTTCGCAGTCTTTTCCACGAGCGGCCCTTCCAGCCAGTCGACCTTCTTCATCTTGCGCAGGATCACGAACTCGTCGCGGTTGCTGCCCACGGTGCCGTAGTAGTTGAAGCCGTAGGCCAGCTGCGCGTAGCCGCCGATCATGTGGGTGGGCTTGGTCACGGCGCGCGTGACCGAGTTATGGATGCCGCCGCGCATGCCGCTGGTCTCGGCGCCGGGCACGTTCACGATCTTTTCCTGGGCGTGGTACATCAGGCACATGCCCTTGGGCACGCGCTGCGACACCACCACGCGGGCCGTCAGCGTGCCATTGACGTTGAAGACCTCGACCCAGTCGTTGTCGCGGATGCCGTTGGCCTTGGCCTCGGTTTCCGAGATCCACACGTGCGGGCCGCCGCGCGACAGCGTCAGCATGCGCAGGTTGTCCGAGTAGGTGGAGTGGATGCCCCACTTCTGGTGCGGCGTGATCCAGTTCAGCACCAGTTCCGGGTTGCCGTTGGGCTTCTTGCCCAGCATCGGCGCCACCGTCTTGGTGTCGATGGCCGGCTTGTACACGCACGCCCCTTCGCCGAAGTCCAGCATCCAGCGGTGGTCCTGCCAGAACTGCTGGCGCCCGGTCAGCGTGCGCCAGGGGATCAGCTCATGCACGTTGGTGTAGCCGGCGTTGTAGCTGACCTCTTCCGATTCCAGTCCCGACCACGTCGGCGCGGAGATGATCTTGCGCGGCTGCGCCTGCACGTCGCGGAAGCGGATCTTGTCGTGCTCGCGGCCCTCGGCCAGGTGGGTGTGGTTGCGCCCGGTGATCTTCGACAGCGCCTCCCAGGCCTTGACGGCGACGTGGCCGTTGGTCTCGGGCGCGAAGGTCAGGATCATCTCGGCTGCATCGATCGCGGTTTCCAGCTTCGGCCGGCCCTGGCTCACGCCCGGCTCCTGCACGGTGTGGCTGAGCTGGCCGATCTCCTTCACTTCATGCTGGGTATTCCAGTTGATGCCCTTGCCGCCATTGCCGAGCTTGTCCAGCAGCGGGCCGATTGAGGTGAACTTCTTGTAGAGGTCCGCGTAGTTGCGCTCCACCACGGTCATCGACGGCGCGGTCTTGCCGGGGATCAGGTCGCATTCGCCGGCCTTCCAGTCCTTGGGTTCGAAGGGCTGGCCCAGCTCGCCCGGGGTGTCGTGCAGCAGCGGCGTGCACACCAGGTCCTTGCGCGTGCCCAGATACGGGCCGGCAATCTCGCTGAACTTCTTCGCGATGGCCTTGTAGATCTCCCAGTCGGTCTTGCTTTCCCACAGCGGCTGCACGGCTTCGGACAGCGGGTGGATGAACGGGTGCATGTCGGACGTGTTGAGGTCGTCCTTCTCGTACCAGGTCGCCGTCGGCAGCACGATGTCGCCGTACAGGCAGGTGGTGCTCATGCGGAAGTCCAGCACCGTCAGCAGGTCCAGCTTGCCTTCGGCGGCCGGGCGCACGTTGACCTCGCTCGGCGTGATCGCATCGTTCTCGTCGCCGAACACGGCGTTCTGCGTGCCCAGCAGGTACTTCAGGAAGTACTCATGCCCCTTGCCCGAGCTGCCCAGGATGTTGGAGCGCCACACGAACATATTGCGTGGGAAGTTGGCCGGGTTGTCGGGGTCGTCGCAGGCGAACTGCAGCTTGCCGGACTTGAGTTGCTCGACCGTGTAGGCCACAGGGTCCTGCCCGTTGCGCTCGGCGGCATCGACCACGTCGAGCGGATTGGCGCCCAGCTGCGGGGCCGAGGGCAGCCAGCCCATGCGTTCGGAGCGCGCGTTCAGGTCCAGCAGCGAAAGGCCGTCATAGCGCTTGCGGTCGGCGGTCGGCGACAGGATCTCGTCGACGCCCAGCTTTTCGTGGCGCCACTGGCTGGTGTGGTTGTAGAAGAACGAGGTGCCGTTCATCTGGCGCGGCGGGCGCGACCAGTCCAGGCCGAAGGCGAGCGGGGCCCAGCCGAACTGCGGGCGCAGCTTTTCCTGGCCGACATAGTGGGCCCAGCCGCCGCCGCTCTTGCCGATACAGCCGCACATCATCAGCAGGTTGATGATGCCGCGGTAGATCATGTCGTTGTGGTACCAGTGGTTGAGTGCGGCACCGACGATCACCATGCTCTTGCCCTGCGTGCGGTCGGCGTTGTCGGCGAACTCGCGCGCTACCTGCGTCACCAGACGGGCCGGGACGGAGGTGTGCTTTTCCTGCCAGGCGGGGGTGTAGGGCACATCGTCTTCATACGACGCGGCCACGTTCGGGCCGCCGAGGCCCTGATCCACGCCATAGTTGGCCATTTGCAGGTCGTACACGGTGGCCACCAGCGCGGTGCTGCCGTCGGCCAGCGTCAGCCGGCGCGCCGGCACGCGGCGGCGCAGCAGCTCATCGTGCTCGCCGCCGAAGTAGGGGAAGCCGACTTCAACGACTTCATCGGCATAGCTGACCAGCGACAGGCGCGGGTCGACCGTGCGGCCGCTGCCGCCGTCCTTCATTTCCAGGTTCCAGCGGCCGACCTTTTCGCCGCCGTTGTGGGCGCCTTCGCCCCAGCGGAAGCCGATCGAGCCGTTGGGCGCGACGATCTCGCCGGTGGCGTCGTCAATCTGCAGGGTCTTCCATTCGGGATGGTTGGCTTCGCCGAGGTTATTGGCCAGGTGCGACGCGCGCAGGAAGTGATCCGGCACCAGCGTGCCCTGGTGGTCGTCGTTCTTGCGCAGCAGCACCAGCATCGGCATGTCGGTGTACTGCTTCACGTAGTCGCGGAAGTAGGCGGACTTGCCGCTGGCGTGGAATTCCTTCAGCACCACGTGGCCCATGGCCATCGCCAGCGCGGCGTCGGTGCCTTGCTTCGGCGCCAGCCAGATGTCGCCGAACTTGACCATCTCGCCGAAGTCGGACGAGACCGCCACGGTCTTGGTGCCCTTGTAGCGGACCTCGGTGTAGAAGTGCGCGTCGGGCGTGCGCGTCTGCGGCACGTTGGAGCCCCACACCATCAGGTAGGTGGAGTTGTACCAGTCGGCAGATTCGGGCACGTCGGTCTGCTCGCCCCACACTTGCGGGCTGGCCGGCGGCAGGTCGCAGTACCAGTCGTAGAACGACAGGCAGGCGCCGCCCAGCAGGCTCAGGTAGCGTGCACCGGCGGCATACGACACCATCGACATGGCCGGGATCGGCGAGAAGCCGATCACGCGGTCCGGGCCGAACTTCTTCACGGTGAAGGCATTGGCCGCCGCGATCATCTCGGTCGCCGTGTTCCAGTCCGCACGCACGAAGCCGCCCAGGCCGCGCACGCTCTTGTAGCGCGCGGCCTTGACCGGGTCCTGGCTGACCGATTCCCACGCGGCGACGGGGTCCATGGTCTTGCGGGCCTCGCGCCACATCTCCATCAGGCGGCCGCGGATCATCGGGTACTTGACGCGCTGCGCGGAGTAGACGTACCAGCTGTACGAGGCGCCGCGCGGGCAGCCGCGCGGTTCATGGTTGGGCAGGTCCGGGCGCGTGCGCGGATAGTCGGTCTGCTGGGTCTCCCACGTGATCAGGCCGTTCTTCACGTAGACCTTCCACGAGCAGGAGCCGGTGCAGTTCACGCCGTGGGTGGAGCGCACGATCTTGTCGTGCTGCCAGCGGCTGCGGTAGCCGTCTTCCCACTTGCGGTCTTCGTTCACCACCGCGCCGTGGCCGTCCGCATAGGTGGACTTGACGCGCGACATGAACTTCAGTCGATCCAGGAAATGACTCATTGCTTTGTTCTCCGCGAGTGCTTTGCTGCGGGGGCTCCGGCGGTTGCGGGAGCGTTTGCAGGGACACGCTCAGCTTAAGGGGGGAGGGCGGCGGCGCCAATTCGCTGGTGGAACAGGCGCCGCACGCCGGTCGGGCTAGGTGACGGAGGGCGGACTAGTTCGATGGAACTAGTCCGGCCGGCGGCTGTTAGCAAGGCATGGGCGCGTTGCGGCGCGCGTAGTGCCACCACGTCACCAGCACGCAGCTGAGGTAGAAGGCGATAAAGCAATACAGCGCGGCGTCGGCGGCGCCGGTCAGCTCCAGCGAGGTGCCGAAGCTCTTGGGGATAAAGAAGCCGCCGTAGGCGCCGATCGCACCGGAGAAGCCCAGCACGGCGGCGGATTCCTTGCCGGCTTCCTGCAGGGCCTGCTTCTGCGCCACGTCGCCCTTGCCGGCGGCAGCGCGCTGGCGCTCGGTCAGGAAGATCACCGGGATCATGCGGAAGGTCGAGCCGTTGCCGATGCCGGTCAGCGCGAACAACGCGACGAAGGCCGCCAGGAAGTACATGAAGTTGCCGCCGGCGCCGTCATGCGGCAGCGCTGCCAGCACCGCGAACACCGCGGCGATCATGCCGGCGAAGGTCCACAGCGTGACGCGTGCGCCGCCGAGCTTGTCCGAGATCCAGCCGCCCACCGGGCGCGTGAGCGCGCCCACCAGCGGCCCGAGGAAGGCATAGGCGGTCGGGTTCACGCCCGGGAACTGCGACTTGGTCAGCAGTGCCAGCCCGGCCGAGAAGCCGATGAACGAACCGAAGGTGCCCACGTACAGCCAGCACATCAGCCAGTTGTGCTTGCGCTTGAAGATCACGGCCTGTTCGGCGAACGATGCCTTGGCATCGGCGATATCGTGCATGCCGAACCACGCCGCCAGCGCCGATACCACGATGAACGGCACCCAGATGAAGCCGGCGTTCTGCAGCCACAGACTCTGCGTGGTGCCGTTGGCCTCGTTGGCCGGGAATTGCTGCGGCTCGCCGCCAAGCGCGCCGAAGATGGCCACCGACACTACCAGCGGCGTGACGAACTGCACCACCGACACCCCCAGGTTGCCGATGCCCGCGTTGAGCCCGGTGGCCAGCCCCTTCTTCGCCTTGGGGAAGAAGAAGCTGATATTGGCCATCGATGAGCTGAAGTTGGCCCCGCCCAGCCCGCACAGCAGCGCCAGCACCAGCAGCGTCGGGTAGCCGGTGGACGGGTCGCGCAGCGCAAAGCCCATGCCCAGCGCCGGGATTAGCAGCAGCGCGGTGGAGATCGCGGTGAAGCGGCGCCCGCCGAACACCGGCACCAGGAAGGAATAGAAGATGCGCAGCGTGGCGCCGGACAGCGCCGGCAGCGCGGTCAGCCAGAACAGCTGGTTCTTGGTGAACTGGAAGCCGGCGCGGTCGAGGTTGACCGCGACCACGCTCCACAGCATCCAGACCACGAAAGCCAGCATCAGCGCCGGAATCGAGATCCCGAGGTTGCGATAGGCGATGCGTTCGCCTTTGCTTTGCCAGAAGGCCGCGTTCTCGGGCTCCCAGCGGGTGAGTACGGAGGTAGACATGATGGTGTGCGTTGGTTGGTGGCGTTATGTGAAGGGTCGTCAGGCCGGCTGGGTCAGGCCCACTGCCTGTTCCTTGCGCTGGCGTTCGGTGCGGTGGCTGTAGTGCATCCACACCAGGCTCACGCACACGGTGCCGTACATCAGCATGAAGCAGCTGCTGCGGATGCCGGTGAGGTCGGCCAGCATGCCGAACAGAATGGGCAGGACAAAGCCACCCAGCCCGCCAGCCAGGCCCACCACGCCGGAAACCGCGCCGATGTTGTGGTTGAAGTCGTTGGAGATGAACTTGAACACCGAGGCCTTGCCGATGGCGAAGGCGATGCCGACCACGAACAGCAGCAAGGTGAACACCGTGGGCGTCAGCGCGATGCGGAACCCCTGCGGACCGCTGGTGGTCTGGACGATGAAGTCCGTCTGCGGATAGCTCAGCAGGAAGAAGCCGACCCAGCTCACCCACATCACCCACCAGGTGGTGCGGTGCGCGCCGTAGCGGTCGGAGATCCAGCCGCCGATGGCACGCAGCGCGCCGCCGGGCAGCGAGAAGCAGGCGGCCAGGAAGGCGGCGGTCTTGATGTCGAAACCGTATTCGCCGATGTAGTACTTGGTCATCCACAGCGACAGGCCCACGTAGCCGCCGAACACCACCGAGTAGTACTGCGAGTAGCGCCACACGCGCGGGTCGCGCAGCATGGAAAGCTGCTCGCGCCAGCCGGTGCTGGACTTGACCAGGTGCGCGGGGTTGCTGCGCGAGAACACCCAGAACACCAGCGCGGTGGCGAGCATCGCCAGCGAATAGACGCGCGGCACGATTTCCCAAGTGCCGGCGGCCAGGATCATCGCCGGCGCGACGAACTTGGTCAGCGCCGCGCCCGAGTTGCCGGCGCCGAAGATGCCCATCGCCAGGCCCTGGCGCGAGCGCGGGAACCAGCGCGCCACATACGGCGTGCCCACCGAGAATGAGCCGCCGGCCAGGCCGACGAACAGGCCCAGCACCAGCAGTTGCCACAGGCTGTGCGCGTACGAGATCAGCCAGATCGGGATCACGGTGGCCAGCATCAGCACGAAGAAGACGATGCGGCCGCCGTAGCGGTCGGTCCAGAGGCCTAGCGGCACGCGGATCAGCGAGCCGCTCAGGACTGGCGTTGCCGCCAGCAGCCCGAACTCGGTGTCGTTCAGGCCGAGTTCCTTCTTGAGCGGAATGCCGAGCACCGCGAACAGCATCCAGACGGCAAAGCAGATGGTGAAGGCGAAAGTGCTGGATGCCAGCGTCGTATAGGCACCGGGCGGGATCGGCGCCCGCGCGGGATGTGGGGTGGCCATGGCCATGCTCCTGTGTCAACTTTGACGGGTGCTGCCAGCGTAGGGGCCGCCACATCGCTTGAACATTCGCCGGGAGCACAGCCAGGGGCGGGGAAGAACCTGCCGGTGGAGGTAGTTCCATCGGGGGAGGACACCAGGCGGCAGGCGGTGCTATCGTGCTCGCAGCCAGCCTGTGTCCAGACCGGACCTTTGTCCGGGATCAACGAAGGGGAGTTACTCCCACTATGGAAACCATTCCCATCCTGCCCGCGCGCGGTCCACGCAAATCGCCGGAGGCCGGGCCGCCACCGCGCGGCTTTGCCCTCTTCGCGCTGGGTTTCCGGCCCTTCTACCTGGGCGGCGCAATATTCAGCGCCGTTGCCATTGCGCTTTGGGCCGCGATGCTGGCGGGCATCACCAGCGTGGGATCCTCGGCATCGCTGCCGCCGATGCTGTGGCATGCGCATGAGATGGTGTTTGGCTTTGCGGTGGCCATCGTGATTGGCTTTCTGTTCACCGCTGGGCGTGCATGGACCGGCCAGCCGACACCGACCGGGCCGCTGCTGGCCTGCCTGTTCCTGCTGTGGCTGGCGGGGCGTATCGCGATGTGGACCGCGTCGGGCGAGGCGGCGCTGGTGATCGACGGTGCGTTCCTGCCGCTGGCCGCGCTGGCCTTCACGCGCGCGCTGGTGAAAGGCGGCAGCCGGCGTAACTATCCGCTGGCGCTGGCACTATGGCTGCTGGCAGCCGCGAACATCGTCAGCCTCTGGCTGCAATCGCAAGGGCAGACCGATGGCGCGCTGCGCGCTTGCCAGGCCGGCGTGGCGCTCATCTCCCTGTTCGTGATCGTGATTGGCGGGCGGGTGATTCCGATGTTCACGACCAACGCGATTCCCGGTTTCCGCCTGCGGCAGTACCGCAACGTCGACCGCGCAGTGGTGCCGGCGGGTGTGCTGGGACTGGCGGCCGGGCTGCTTCCTTTGCCCGGCTGGCTAGGCGCCGTGCTGTCACTATTGGCGGCGTTCGTGCTGGGAATTCGCGTGTGGGGCTGGCGCGGCCATGCGGTGGGCAACCGGCCGCTGCTGTGGGTGCTGCACCTGGCCTATGCGTGGCTGCCTCTGGCATTCGTGCTGCAGGCCGGAGCGGTGCTCGGACTATGGATGCCCGGCATCGCCACGCATGCCTTTACTGTGGGCGTGCTGGGCGGCGCCATCATCGCCATGATCACGCGCACGGCGCTGGGTCATACCGGCCGCATGCTGGTGGCCGGCCGCGCCGAGACCATCGCGTACTGGCTGGTGGCTGCCGCCGCGCTACTGCGCGTGCTCGGGCCACTGCTGTGGCCGGCCGGATACCGGCACTGGCTCTACGGCGCGGCCCTGTGCTGGGTGGCCGGGTTCGGGCTCTATGCGCTGACGTATGCGCCGCGGCTGATGCGGCCGCGGGTGGATGGCAAGCCGGGTTGACCGCGTGGAAGTTCAAGGGGCCAAAGTTGGCAGGTCGCCGAGACCGTCAACAGCCCCTCGGAAGTGCCGTTCAGTTGGCGTTGCACCATGGTCTTGCCCACGAAGGCAGGCATCCAGTGTCTTTGAGTTGGTTGGGCCCGCGCCTTCGCGGGGACGATGCAAGCTTAAGACCCCATTCCTGATGCTGACGCGGGTAGCCCGCTGACGTGTTGATGAAGCTGTCTCCAAACTGTCACAGGGGCGCGCTACTTGCTTCCAATTGAGGCCAGGCGGATGGGAAGACGCGCCGAAGGTGGACTGATCCTGGTCCAGGAACAGGATGAGGACGCCGCGCGGCGGGGCGGCGCGCAATGGCGCCGGACGGTTCAGCCAGTTTCGGTCAGGCGGTGCTCGACTGCGTAGACGGCGACCTGCACGCGGCTGGCGAGGTTAAGCTTCTTCAGGATGTTCTGCACGTGGATCTTCACGGTGCTCGCAGCCACGCCCAGGGTGCGCGCGATTTCCTTGTTGCTCTCGCCGCGGGCCAGTTCCTGAACGATCTCGCGCTCGCGTACCGTGAGCCGCGCCGTGTCGACCTGCTGAGGAACAGCGACAGCGGCGGGCGCGGGGGCGCGGAACTGCGCGACGAGCTTGGCGGTCATGCTTTCGGAGATCACGGGTTCACCGGCCGCAGCACGGCGGATGGCGCTGGTCAGGGCCTCGGTCTCGATGTTCTTAAGCAGGTAGCCGCGCGCGCCGCTGCGCAGTGCGATGGCAAGCTCCTCGGCCTCTTCGGACACGGTCAGCACGATCACTGCGCTATCGGGAAGATCTTCCACCAGCAGCTGGAGCGCTTCCAGCCCGGACAGGCCGGGCATGTTCAGGTCCAGCAGGATGACATCGGGCCGGCGCTGCTTGGCGCGCTTGATGTCCTCCACGCCGTCGGCGGCCTCGTCGACGATTTCGAAATCGGCCTGCCGCTGCAGCAGGGCCCGGATGCCGGAGCGAAACAGCGTGTGGTCATCGATCAGCAGGATGCAGATGGTCATGGGAAGGTATTTTGGAGTTGGCTGGCAGCCATGGCGTCGGGTTGTTGTTCGCCGCGCGGCAACAGCAGTGCGATGCGCACGCCTGCCCCCGGCTGGCTGTCGATCTGCAGCCGGGCGTTCAGGCGCGCGGCGCGTTCGCGCATGATGTTCAGGCCGATGTGGGCGTCGCTGCGTTGCGCGAGGTCGGCAGGGTCGAAGCCTTCGCCGTCGTCGTGTACCACCAGCCGGAAATCGCGGCCGTGGCTGAGCCGCACGGTGACGTGAGCCGCCAGCGCGTGTTTGCGTACATTGGAAAGCGCCTCCTGCAGGATGAACAGCACCTGCAGCTGCTGCTCCGGATGCAGTGGCAGGACGTCGCCGCCATCGTCAACGATCAGCGTGGCCTCGGTGCGGCATTGGCGGCGGAAGCGTTCCACGGTCGCTTCCACGGCCGGACGCAACTCGCCCGGCGTCAGCCGCGAGCGGAAGTTGTTCAGCAGCTCGCGCACGTCCTGGTAGCTCTCTTCCACGCCGTGGCGCAGCATCGGCACGATCTCGCGCGCTTCGGGAAGGTCGTCGCGGCCCACAGCATCGGCAAGCAACTGCACCTGCAGGTTGAGGAAGTTCAGACCTTGCGCGATGCTGTCGTGCAGCCCCTGTGCGACCAGGTTGCGCTCCTCCACCACGGCCAGCTGGCGGGCGGAGTCGGACAGACGTAGCTGTTCCAGCGCGGTGCCGAGGTGCCGGCCGAGGGTTTCCAGCAACTGGCGGTCCGAAGGCGGCAGCTCGCGCGGCTCGCGGAAATGCAGGGCGAAGACGCCGGTTGCGCCGCGCAGGCTCCCGATGCGGAATGCGGCCAGCGCCTGGAAGCCATTGCGCGTGCAGGGCGAGGGGCTGACCGGGCCGGCGGCGCGGGCCGGCGCATGGCGCAGGTCCTGGATGGCGATCACGGACTGCGTGGTCGCGTCGCCGCAGTGGCACGCCTTGACCGACACGCATTGCGCGGCACCGGACAGTGCCGCTGGCAAGCCGATCGACGTCATCAGCGGCAACTTGCCGCGGACATCGTCAAAGGCACGCACGCTGCCGCCGTCCGCATCGAACTGCCGCATTACGCGCTGCAGGAAACCGTTGCACATGGCTTCGGCATCGGTCGCCTGATTGAGGAACGCGGCCATCTCGTACAGCGTTTCCAGGTCGCGGTTCTGGTGCGCCAGTTCGGCGGTCTTCTGCGCCACGCGTGCTTCCAGGTCCCGGTAGAGATCCTGCAGCTCGCTGGCCATGCGGTTGAAGCCTTCATTCAGAGTGCCGAACTCGTCGCGGGTCTCCACGGGCAGGCGCAGCGAGAACTCGCGCGCCGCCATGCGCCTCAGACCGTCCTGCAGCCGCAGCACCGGCAGGATGATCCACAGGTAAAGCAGGTAGATCACTGCCACCGTGCCCACGCAGGCCATGGCCGCCAGGCCGGCCTGCGACACGCGCAGCAAATCGGTCTTGCTGGCGCTGACGTGCTCGATCATGCCGACCAAGCGGTCGGCCTGCGTGACGAAGCTGGGCAGGGCGTCGATGTAGGCAGTCGTGGCCTGGCCGGCCATTAGCCCGCCGGCCCGCGCCAAGGGCTTGAGCCGGTGCTGCCAGCCGTCCACCACGCGGTCGAGCTGTGCGTGAATGGCCGGCTCGTCCGGCAGAAACAGTGGCCGGGCGGGGTTGCCCTTGCGCAGCTGGGCGAGCGTGTTGTCGAGCGCGGCGATCTGGTCGTCCAGCGCATTGGGCTTGCCGGCCTGCGATAGTGTGAGCTCGATGGCAACGCGGTTGGCGCGCATGCGCAGGCTGCCGGCATCGTTGATCGCCGCGCCGGCGCCTTCGAGCTTCCACGACAGCCACAGCGTGCCGGCGATCATGGCCAGGACGACCAACAGCGATGCAAGCGACAGCGAAATGATGCGTGTCGAAAGCCGGTGCCGCAATGCGGGCAGCGTGGCGAGATCGGCGCCGGAGTCGGGCATGCTTTCGTGCACCTCGTCGGAAGTAGGATCTGGCGTGGTCTTGGACATGAGGCGAGGATCGGGGTGGCAATGAAGACGATGAAGCACTGGCTTCGCGCGCGAAGCCAGTGTCTGAATTGTGGGCGCATGGCGGGGGGCGATACATGAGCCAGATCAAGAACGGCCAATCGGCGCGCACGGGAAAGTGCGCTGAAAACCTCATTTCGATGCGTCTCGGGCGCCAGCGGCAGCCGTGCCGAAAAAATAGGTCACGATGTGACATATGGTCGGCCAAAGCCTTTGTGCCGGGCGCTTCCAGTTTCCCTACTGAGTGCCGGGTCTTTCCGTCTTTTCCCGGGGGAACTTATTCAGGATCAAAGCCAGGGCGCAGGCCGCGACCTAGCATGCATTCGAACCGAACCGGAGAATCACTATGTCCACTGGAATCGAAACACTGGTGCAGCAGCATCGCGGGTGCGATGACGCGCTCGGGCAGCTGGAGACCGCCCTGCGCGGCGGCGACTGGGATCTCATTGCAGGCGCCCTTGCGCGGCTGGAGGCGGAGCTGTCGGGCAACTTCGAGGCGGAGGAATCCCGGCTGTTTCCCGCGTTCGAGCGGGCCATCGGCTTTGCCGGTGGCCCGACCTCGGTCATGCGCCACGAACATGAAGAGGTGAGGGTCCTGCTGGACAATGCGCGCGAATGGCTGGAACTGCGCGACGGTAATGCGCTGGCCGCCGAGATCGACACGCTGGTGGTATTGCTGCAGCAGCACAACGTGAAGGAAGAGAACGTGCTCTTTCCCATGTGCCGCGCACAGGTACCGGATCTGGACGCGGTGCTGGCCGGCATCGCCTGACCGCATGCCGTGATCGCAACAGGCCAGCAAAGGGATCACCGACGTGAAAGCGGCCAACCTGGACTACGAGCGTGCGCCGCCGCCCGGCGTGGTGTTCGGCTGCCTGATGCCGGCGCCATGGCTGGGCGCGGCGGCGGGCCTGCTGCTGGCATTCGGGTCGGTGGACGGCTTGCCGGACCGCTTCGCACCGCTCGCGCTGGCGGCGGTGCACGTGCTGGCGCTCGGCATGCTGCTGCCGGTCATGCTTGGTGCGCTGTTCCAGATGATGCCGGTGGTGGCCGGCGTGACGGTGCCCGGTGCCGGCTGGATGGCGCCGCTGGTCGCGCTGTCTGGCGGCGGCAGCGCGCTGGCGTTGTCGGCGGGATTCCTTGGCGGCAGCGCGGCCGCTTTCCGCTGGGCCGCGTTGCTGGGTGCGCCCTTCCTGGTGCTGGCGGGCTTGCTCCTTCTCGGCGCAGGCAGGCGCGTGGCGGCGGTCGACGCCACGACACGCACGCTGGCGTGGATCGGCGCGCCGCTGCTGTTGACCGCTTTGTGCGGTGGCGTGCTGGCAGGGTTGTTCGGCGGCTTGTGGCCGGCATCGCCCGCGCCGCTGCTTGCACTGCACATAGCGTGGGGTCTTGGCGGCTGGCTCGCGGCGCTGGTGACGGGCGTGGCGACTACGGTCCTGCCGATGTTCTGGCAAACGTCGCGGCTGCCAGCCAGACTGGAGCGATGGCTGCCGCTCGCGCACTGGGTGCCGCTGCTCGCATTCACCGTGGCAGTGGTGGCTTGGCCGCGCTCGACGGCACTCTCCCAATGGACACTGCTGCCCTGGCTGGTGGTCGCCGCGGTCGTGGCCGGCTTCGGACTCGCCGGCACGCTGAAGGCCAAGCGCAGGCACGATCCGGTCTGGCCGTTGTGGCCCGTGGCGTGCGCAAGCATGCTGGCCGCTGCCTTGCTTGCCGCAGCCATGCCCTTCGTGCCGGATAGTCGGGCACCGCTGGCCTGGTGGATCGGCTCGCTCGCGCTGATCGGCGGCGGCGTGCTGCCGGTGACGGCCATGCTCGGCAAGATCGTGCCGTTCCTGGTCTGGCTACACCTGCGCAAGCTGCTGCCGCCTCGCGCCCGGGTGCCTGCCATGCAGGCGATTATCGCCCCCGGCAGGCAGCGGCGGCAGGCGATGCTGCTGCTGGCTGCCTATCTCATGCTGCTGGCACTGCCGGTCGCGCCGGCGTGGCTGGCACCCGCCGGCGGGCTGGCTTTTGCCGCCGCCAATCTCTGGCTGGGCGTGCAACTGCTGACGGCGCTGCGTTGCATGCGCCGGATGCGTGCACAGGGCGGGCTGCCGCCACGTGTGCCGCGCCCCGCAACATTGCCTGTCGAAGGAGGCCGTGATGGCTGACCCGATCCCATTCGCGCGGATGCCGTTGTTTCGCGGCATCGATGCCGAAGTCCTGGATGCCCTGCGCCAGGCCGCTACGCCGCAGCACCTGCGCAAAGGGGAGTTCCTGTTTCGCCGCGGCGAGGCCTGCCAGGGCCTGTATGTCGTCGTCGAGGGCCTGGTGAAGCTGGCCCTGCCGACGGCGCCGGCCAGCGAGCGCACGCTGGAGCGCGCCATCGAGGTGTTCGGGCCGGGCGCCATCTTCGGCGAGGACGCCTTATTCCTCGATGCGCCGCAGGTCGCGGATTGCCAGGCGCAGGCGCGCACGACGGTGCTGCATGTTAGCAAGCTTGCGCTATGGGGCGCGGTCGAGCGCGATCCGCTAGTGTCCACCCAGCTGCTGCGCAACCTGTCCGGACGGCTGCATACGCTGATGCGCGATATCGAGGCCGTCAGCCTGCAGAATGCCTTGCAGCGTGTGGCAAGTTTCCTGCATGAGCAGGCGCAGGCGGGCCGGCGCACGTGGCTGGCCTGCACGCAGCGTGTGATCGCATCGAAGCTGGGTGTCACGCCGGAGACGCTGTCGCGCGTGATGAGCCGGTTCTCGGCGCAAAAGCTGGTGAAGCTGGAGCGAGGGAAGATCTTCCTGCTCGATGCGGAAGGACTGGCGCGACAGGTTGCCGCCTCAAACGAGAGGTGATTGCAGCGCGCCACTGGACGTGGTCGCGCTGCGTGGGGACTAATCTGCCAGGTCGAGCGGGGCTGCCATGCACCGGTATCCGGCGTCAACATAGCTGACCTGCCCCGTCATGCCGCTGGCAAGATCCGATAGCAGGAACGCCGCCACGTTGCCAACTTCTTCACTGTCGATATTGCGC
This sequence comes from Cupriavidus necator, assembly GCF_016127575.1. Lineage (NCBI taxonomy): Bacteria > Pseudomonadati > Pseudomonadota > Betaproteobacteria > Burkholderiales > Burkholderiaceae > Cupriavidus > Cupriavidus necator. The sequence goes on along the minus strand of NZ_CP066020.1, from coordinate 308,051 downwards.
CGCAATGCCGCAGTGTTTGCCACGTGTTCCAGGATCTTGCCGAAATCGCGGATGCCGGCGGCAGCCAGCGTGCGCAGTGGGCCCGCCGAGATGGCGTTCACACGCACGCCGCGCCCGCCCAGTGCGGCGGCAAGGTACCGTACGCTGGCTTCGAGGGAGGCCTTGGCCAGCCCCATCACGTTGTAGTGCGGCAGCGTACGCTGCGCGCCCAGGTAAGACAGTGTCAGCAAGACGGCGCGTGGTGCCAGCATCGGCAGCGCGGCGCTGGCGAGTGCGGGGAAGCTGTAGGCGGAAATATCGTGCGCGATGCGGAAGCTGTCGCGCGACAGCCCGTCGAGGAAGCCGCCCGACAACGCCTCGCGCGGCGCGTAGCCGATCGCATGGACCAGGCCATCGAGCTGCGACCAGTGGGCGCGCAGCGAAGCCAGGGCCGCGTCGATCTGCGTATCGCTGGCAACGTCGCAGGGAAAGACCAGTTCGCTGCTGAAGTCCGCCGCCAGTTCGCGCACGCGCGCCGCGACACGTTCGTCGGCATAGGTGAAGGCCAGTTCGGCGCCTTGGCGCCGGCATGCGGTGGCGATGCCAAACGCGATCGACCGGTTGGAAAGCATCCCGGTGATCAGGATGCGCTTCCCACTGAGAATGCCCATAGGGATGTGTGGTGAGTGGGTGGAATGGATCGATATCATGGCTGCCTCAGGCCGCTGCTGCCTGCGGGTGCGACTGTCAGCGCTGCCGGCGTCTCGCCGGTGAGCAGGTGGTGCATCAGTTCCGCCACGGGCCGGATCCTTTCCCCGAACGGCCTAGCCAACCCACCCCTCTCCCCGTGACGTCCAAGAGGGGGGGAAGGGAGTAAGCGCCGTCGTCACTGCAATCGGTGCCGGAGTGTCCCGTTGGCTTTGACCAATGCCGCCGATTTGTCAGCAAGCTGCGGCGGCGCATCTTTGATGGCGGACAGTGCCAGAGTTACCGCCGCCCAGACAGCGCCAGCCTCCGCTTCACTGCATTCGCCATGCTGTCGCTTAGTGGCGCCTAGGCGGTTGAGCACCAGATGCTGAGCGGGCGCAACACCCGCGCTGGCCAGGCAGGCTTTCACGCAGGCGAGCGGGCAGCCGTCCAGCGCCAGGATCGGGCGGCCCGAGCGGGCCACCCTGGTGAGCGCGGGAACGCCGCCGCCTACCCCGCTGATGCACGACATCTCGGCCAACCCGCCGCGATCCAGCCGTACTGCGACGGTGTTGGCGAGTTGCGCTACGCTGGAGCAGCCGGAGCAGGCGTAGACGAGGGGTAAGGATGTGGTGTCAGACTTGGACATTGAGATCCCTTTGGACTTGATGATAGGAATAGGGCGACGCCTTCAAGACGCGATCGCCGAAGGACAAAGGCGATCATCTGGTTCGAGATCAACCCGGTGATCAGGATGCGCTTGCCGCTGAAATAAGCATAAGGATGGCGAGTCAGGGGGTGGAATGCATCGGTGGCCCGCTAGCCTCAGGCCGCCATGGCCGGCGCCGACGTTGCCGCCAGCGCGGCAGGCTTCTCGCCGGTGAGCAGGTAATGCATCAGTTCCGCCACGGGCCGGATCGCCTCGCCGAACGGCAGCGCGCCCTTGCCGCGGAAGAACAGGCCGCGCTCCACGTCGCCGCGCACCGCTTGCGACAGCTTGAGGTCGATGCAGAACTGGCCAATGCGGGCGATGCCGTCGCGCAGGCCGCACGACTGCAGGCAGTCGAAGCCTTCCAGGCACTCGCGTACCTTGGCACGGCGCTGCAATTTGGCTTCGCTCGACAGGTAACGGCTGAGCCAGGGCGTGAGCACTGCGCGCGCCGGCAGGCCGGCCACGCTGGTGAACTCGCGCAACGATTCCGGGCGTGCGGTGGCCAGCACCTGCTTGAACGCGGGGTGCGCATCGCATTCCTCGGTCACCGCGAACGCCGTGCCCAGCTGCACGGCGGCGGCGCCCTGGCCGATCCAGTGGCGGACCTTGGCGTGGCTGTCGATGCCGCCGGCCAGGATCAGCGGAATGCTTTCCCAAGCCAGGCCCAGTGAGGCGAACAGCTCGCGGCATTCGGCGAGCACGCGCGAGAAAGAGAAGCGCGCTTCGCCGAGTTCCTGGATGGCCGGCGCGCCCAGGTGGCCGCCCGCGTGGTTGGGATGCTCGATCACGATGGCGTCAGGCAGCCGGCCCTTCTTCATCCATTTGCGCAGCACCAGCCCGATGCCGCGCGATTCAGACAGGATGGGAATCAGGGCAACCTTAGGATAGTTCGCGGTGAGTTCGGGCAGGTCGAGCGGCAGCCCCGCGCCCATCACGATCGCATCCGCACCGCTTTCGCAGGACTGCCGCACCAGTGCCGCATGCGAGCCGACTGCCTTCATCACGTTGACCGCGATCATGCCGCGGCCGCCCGACAGCGCGCGCGCGGCCTTGATCTCGCGGTCCAGGGCAACTAGGTTGGCCGCTTCGATGCGCGGCTTGTCGCGCGTGCCGCGCGTCTGCGCGAGCAGGTCCGGATGATGATGGCGCAGGTCGATGCTGGCGATGGTGCCCATGCCGTTCAGGCCGGCGACCGTGCCGGCGAGCCGGTGCGCGGAGATGCCGATGCCCATGCCGCCCTGTACGACCGGCACCAGCCGGCGCCCGGCTAGCTTCAGCCAATGTTCTTTCATGTCGATCTCGCTCAAGTGATGCCGCCGCGTGCGGATAGTTGGCCAAGCGTGGCACAGCGGCAGCGGCCGGTGTTTGCCGCAGGTCAATGCCGGGCCAGCTGCCTGCCAACGGCGTACGCCGATCGGCGTAGGCGGCGGGCATCGCTGACGTGGTCAGTCGCAATTTGCGCACGATCAAGCTCACGGGCGTGGTGCCTCGCTAACATCTCGGCTGGTCAGATCCTCGCGCCGGCAGCGGCCATTCCCGACATGAAGTTCTCTTCTCCCGAATCGCCGGCCGAGCCGCAACCGCCGCGCCGCCCGCAACTGGTAGCGCCGGCTGGCTCGCTGGCCGCCTTGCGCATGGCGCTGCAGCACGGCGCCGACGCCGTCTACCTGGGGCTGCGCGACGCCACCAATGCGCGCAACTTCGGCGGACTGAATTTCACCGAGGCCGACATCCGCACCGGCGTGGCCGAAGCCCATGCGCGCGGCGCCGAGGTGCTGTTCGCCATCAACACCTTTGCGCAGATGGGCGCGGTCGGGCAATGGCACCGGGCGGTGGACGCCGCCGCGGACCTGGGTGCCGATGCAGTGATCATGGCCGATGCCGGGCTGATGGGCTACGCCAGCCAGCGCCACCCCGACCTGCGCCTGCATTTGTCCGTGCAGGGCTCGGCCACCCATGCCGATGCCATCGAACTGATGCGCGAACGCTTCAATATCCGCCGCGTGGTGCTGCCGCGCGTGCTGTCGCTGGCGCAGATCGGCAAGCTGGCGCGCCAGACCAGCGTGGAGCTGGAGGTCTTCGGCTTTGGCAGCCTGTGCGTGATGGCCGAGGGGCGTTGCCTGCTGTCGTCCTACGCCACCGGCGATTCGCCCAACAACAAGGGCGTTTGCTCGCCCGCGCACGCGGTGCGCTGGACCGAGCAGGACGGCACCCTGCACGCCAGGCTGTCGGGCATCCTGATCGACAGCTACGCGCCCGGCGAGCCGGCCGGCTACCCCACGCTGTGCAAGGGGCGCTTCGAAGTGGAAGGCGAACGCGGCTATGTGCTGGAGGAGCCGACCAGTCTCAATGCGCTGTCGCTGCTGCCGTCGCTGATCGACATGGGCATCGCCGCCATCAAGATCGAAGGCCGCCAGCGCAGCCCCCGCTATGTGGGCGATGTCGTGGGCGTGCTGCGTGCCGCCATCGACGCTGCGTGCGCCGATCCGGCTCGCTTTGCGCCGCGCCAGGAATGGCAGAGCACGCTGGGCCGCCACGCCGAAGGCGACCAGGTCACGCAAGGCGCCTACGACCGCCCGTGGCGCTGACTGCGCCAACCGACAATTTCCCGAACAGGAGCGCGACTACCCATGGGTGCACCAATGTCTGAAACCTTCGTCCCGGCGCAGCAGGCCGCCAACGTGCCGCGCTTCGGCATTGCGCTTGGGCCGCTGCTTTACTACTGGCCGCGCGAAACCGTGATGCAGTTCTACGCGGCGGCGGCGGATTCGGCAGTTGATCGCGTCTATCTCGGCGAGACCGTCTGCACGCGCCGGCACGAGTTGCGCCATGCGCACTGGCTGGAAATTGCCACGATGCTGCGCGAGGCCGGCAAGGAAGTGGTGCTGTCCACCCCGGTGCTGATCGAGTCCGACACCGATATCGCCTGGATGCGGCGCGTCTGCGAGCAGGATGACTACCTGGTCGAGGCCAACGACCTCGGCGCGGTGCGCTGCATGGGCGGGAGGCCATTCGTGGGCGGCCCGCACCTGAACGTCTACCACGCCGATACGCTGGCGTGGCTTGCGGGTCTGGGCGCCAGGGGCTGTGCGGTGCCGGTGGAGATGGATGGGCCTACGCTCTGCAGACTGGCGGCGGGGCGCCCCCGTGGCGTCTCGCTCGAAGCCATGGTCTGGGGCCGCATGCCGCTCGCGTTCTCGGCGCGCTGCTTCACCGCGCGCCATCACCGCCTGCGCAAGGACAGTTGCGAGTTCCGCTGCCTCGACTATCCGGACGGGCTGGTTGCCGCCACCGGTGAGGGGCAGCCGTTCTTCACCCTCAACGGCGTGCAGACGCAGTCCGCCACCTGCCTCGACCTGTGCGGGGAAGCGGTGTCGATGGCGGCGATGGGCGTCGATATGCTGCGTGTCAGTCCGCATGCGTCGGGAACGCTGGATGTGGTGGCCACGCTCGCGGCCATACGCGCCGGCGAACGCCCCGCCGCCCCGACCGGCATCACGCCCGCCGGCGCGCAGCCCTGCAATGGCTACTGGCACGGCGCGGCCGGTATCGTGTGGGAGGAGCGGACGTGAGTGTACTGCAAACGCTGATGGCGGGCGTGCATCGCCGCATGCCGGCACGTGCCTGCGCGCTGCCGCTGGTTGCCGCGCTGGAAATCGCGCGCCGTGCCGGTTGGCTCGAACCGCCGGCGGCGCTCGATGGGCACAGCTTCCTGCTGACGGTGGAAGATCTGGGGCTGGACGTGCCATTTCGCTGCGAGGGCGGGCGCTTCCATACCGGCCGCTCGGATGGTTCCGCCCCCGCGCTGACGCTGCGCGCACGCGCGGTCGACTATCTTCGCCTGCTGGGCGGCGAAGCCGATACCGATACGCTGTTCTTCCAGCGCAAGCTGGTGATCAGCGGCGACACCGCGCTCGGGCTGGAAGTGAAATACTGGCTCGATGCCGCGCCGCGGCCGGCGTGGGTTGGCGACGTGGTGTCGCGAATGCTTGGCCGGGCAGTGCCCGGCTGATGCGGGGACCGCGGGATTCTCAAACAGCCTGTGAGGGAAGGCCGCACGCCTGTGCGGCCGCCATTGCCAGGCGTGCAGTCAGCCGATCAGGCGACCCGCCATGCCGGCCGACAGCCAGCGCCGCCCGCCGGGCCCGACGATCATGGCGTCGACGCCGGGCAATGCCTCCAGCCAGTGCCGGCCCGCGGTCTCGCCTGCCACCATGATGGCAGCGCCGAGCCCGTTGATGTCGTCCACGCCGCGCGCCACCAGTGTCACGCCGTGCGGCCCCGCGCTCGGCATGCCGGTGCCGGGGTCGAGGATATGGTGGTACCTGCGCCCGGCTTGCATGAAGCAGCGTTCGTAGTCGCCTGATGCGGCGACCAGGCCGTCGTGCATGGCGATCACGCCGGTCAGTCGCGCTGGCGCGAGCGGGTCGCGCACGCCGATGCGCCATGCACGCCCCTGCAGCGCGCCGCTGACCAGCACGTCGCCGCCACCGTTGATCATCGCACCGTCAAGGCCGTGTTGCCGCAGGACATCCATGCCGGCCTGCAGGACCGGCAGCTTGGCAATGCCGCCCAGATCGATCCGCATGCCCTGCCGGCGCAGGAAGGCAGTCTCAGCGCGGGGATCGACCACCACGTCGCGATAGTTCACCAGCGGCAGTTCGCGTGCGATCTCGGCCTGGTCCGGCATTGCCGGGTGGGCCGGATCGAAGTTCCAGCCGGCGAAGGCGCCGACGGTGATGTCGAACGCGCCGGCACTGCGCCGGGACATCCGGTTTGCCATGCCGAGTACGCGCAGCATCTCCGGCGCGACCTTCACGGGCTGCACGCCCGCCGCCAGTTGCAGCGCGTGGACCTGGCTGCCGACGCGGTAGCGACTCATCAGGTCGGCGAGCCGCGCCATCTCGGCCCAGGCCGCCGCCATCGCCGGCGCCGCGGTGTCGGCATGGCGGGCTTGCACGGTGATGTCGACGCGGGTACCCATCAGCGTGCGCGACGACTGTGCTACGCGCGGGTCGGCCAGTGCGGGCCGGATCCATAAGCCCGTGGCAAGCAGCGGCCATGCGCACAGCAGCCGCCGCCGTCCCGGGTTCGGCCTGTCAGGACGGGAAGCGTTCATGTCGATGCGTCAGTGCGATTGCGCCACCATGAAGTCGACGGCGGCCTTGACGTCGCCGTCCTGCAGCGAGGTACTGCCGCCGCGCGCCGGCATCATGCCCTTGCTGCCGGTGAAGCCTTCGAGCGCGTGCTTGTAGAGCGTGTCGTTGCCCTGCGCGATGCGCGGGCCCCAGTCGTCCTTGTTGCCCGGCTTGGGTGCGCCGGCCACGCCGGCCGCATGGCACATCGCGCAGGTCTTGCCATACACCGACTTGCCCAGCTCGTTCACGGGCGCGGCGGCGGCCACTGCTGCTGCCGGCTCTGGTGCGGGGGCCGCCGCCGCGGGCTCGGCCGGTGTCTGCTTGCCGCAGGCGACCAGTGCCTGAACGATGATGCCCATGCCCAATACCACGATCTTCCTCTTGCTCATCAGATGCTCCGTTTGTGTGGCATCCATTCTAAGAAGCAGAGGCGTGCAGTGGTTGCACGGTGCCGGCCTTATTCATGCATTTTTCTACTTGTTTTGTTGCCTTTTGATTCGAGTCAAGTTCAGACTGGTCCGGAACTTCGAAGATTCGCCTGTTCACAAACATCTGCAAAACAGCCGGTGATTCCGGCACATATCTCTTCGAGGGTTCTCCATGAGCAAAGAGAAGGCATCGATCGGCAACGGTCCAGGCGGTATCGGTCGCCGCCAGTTTCTCGGCACGGCAGCGCTGGCCGGCCTAGCGGGGGTGGTCGCCTGCACAGACAAGGGCGCCGCGCCCGCGGCGGCGGCCGTTGGCGCACCGGCAAGCGGGGCACACGGGGCCGCGCACGGCGCAGGCGCGTCCGTGCACCTCAAGCCCGGGGAACTGGATACGTACTATGGCCTCTGGAGCGGCGGGCATACCGGCGACATGCGCGTGCTGGGGCTGCCGTCGGGGCGCGAGATCCTGCGCATCCCGTGCTTCGTGCCCGATGCGCTGGTCGGCTGGGGCATTACCAATGAATCGAAGAAGGTGATGGGCGCCCGGCCGGACGGCACGCTGCGCTACACGGTGGCCGATACCCACCATACCCATGCTTCGTACAAGGACGGCAACTACGACGGCCGCTATGCCTGGGTCAACGACAAGATCAATTCCCGCATCGCGCGCATCCGCCTCGACTACTTCATCTGCGACAAGATCACCGAGTTGCCCAATGTGCAGGGCTTCCACGGCATCTTCCCGGACAAGCGGGATCCGGTCGACACGAAGATCAACTACACCACACGCGTGTTCTGCGGCGGCGAGTTTGGCATTCCGCTGCCCAGTGCGCCGACCGAGGATGCCGGCAAGTACCGCAGCCTGTTCACCTGCGTGGACGCCGAGACGATGGCGGTGCGCTGGCAGGTGCTGATCGACGGCAACTGCGACCTGGTGGCCACCTCCTATGACGGCAAGCTGGCGGCGACCAACCAGTACAACACGGAAAACGGCGCGCACTTCGAGGACATGATGTCCGCCGAGCGCGATGCCTGCGTATTCTTCAACATCGCTCGTATCGAGGCGGCGGTGCAGGCGGGCAAGTTCAAGACCTACGGCGATTCGAA